>JADGNS010000020.1 GCA_017883355.1 Candidatus Solibacter sp. | reverse complement strand
TCCCCGGTTCCTGTAAGCACGTAGTGACGGTCCTCTTTGGGTTTTCCAGGGATTGGCACAGAGTCCTTCAAGTGGGTGTGCCGCGTGTACTTGCCCAGTTGCCGGAAGGTGTCGGCGGGCTTCTCCCCTTCGACGCAGGTATGATGCGCGTCCCAAAGAAAGGCGACGTTCTTCGATTTCGCGCCCTCCAGGATGGGTATGATGTCCTCCCCGCGACGAAACTCGCCGTGAGACTCGACAATGATGGTCACGCCCGCGGGCCGGGCGTACTCGCCCAGTTCATGAAGGCCGTCACTAATCCGGGCGAACGTCACACGCTTGTCCTCGCCCGGGATGAACTGGTTCGGGAACACACGGACGTAGGGAGCGTGCAGTTCATGGGCGAGAGCGATGAAGCGGCGAGCCTCGTCCATATGACTAGCTCGTTTGGCCGCATCGGGTTCGTGCATCTGGGCAGAAGCACCAAGATCGGAAATGCCGAGACCCGCGGCCGCGAGATCCCGCAACGTACCTTTCAGGCGAGTACCTCCGAACTCGGCGCATTTCGGCAAATCCATCTGATCCTGGATGCCGCGTAATTCGAGGGCAGCGAATCCCCACTGCGATGTATTCCTGACGATCGTGTTCCAGTCCCACTTGGGGCAGCCTAACGTAGAAACAGCGATCGGTAGTTGTCCGGCTGGTTTCGACGAACCGATGGCGGGGCCCGCTACTACAGAGGTAGCGAGTCTTAAAAGGTCGCGGCGTGTCATATCCAGATCTTAAACGATAATCGGGTCGCTCGATTCGTTAGTTGGGTTCGGTCACGGTCAGCACTTGATCCGCGCGAACGTCCCGCAAGATCTGTAGAACTCCGCTCGGCCACCGGATTTCGATTCTCGGGATCTGTGCCACCGCGTCCAAGCCAAAATGCACGCCCCATGCGCTCGACGAGGCATACCCCGCGGCCGTCGTCATCTCCGCGTATTGATCCGCGATCCGGATTCTGGCGCCGATGCCGTCGCGGTTGCTCCTGGTGCCGCATAAGCGCAGAATCAGCCAATGACGCGCCTCCGGACTGACATTTTCCCAAAGTTCCGCGGGCGCGCCCAACGACGACACCACCGCATCCACGCGGCCGTCGCCATTAAAATCGGCGAACGCGGCGCCGCGGTGCGCCTTCACCAGCGTGAGGCCGGCTTCGGCGGAAACGTCCTGGAACACGCCCCCTGCATTGGCGAGAACGCTGTTGGCTTCCTTGTACACCGCCGACTCGAACATCTCGACCCGGTCATTCACGTGCGAGTTGGCGGAGAACAGGTCCTTCCAACCATCGTTGTTGAAGTCGAACAGGCCGACTCCCCAGCCGCTGTGCCGCACCGTCAGTGGGCCCATGCGGGATTTCAGGGTAGCGTCGATGAAGTTGCCTTTGCCCGCATTGCGGAACAGCGGGAACGTCTCTCCAGCGAGCGCGGTGACGAGGATATCGGGCCGGCCGTCGTTGTCGTAGTCCTTGAACTCGGCGCCCATGCTGGCCACCGGCTTGCCGTCGTCGCGCAATGCGGCGCCCGCCGGCAGTGCCACCTCTTCAAACGTGCCGTTGCCCAGATTGTGGAACAGAAAATTCGGCATGTTGTCGTTGGTGACGAAAACGTCGGGCCACCCGTCGCCATCGTAGTCCGCGAACGCGACGCTCATCCCGCGCCCCGGAAACTTCGCCAGCCCCGCCTTCGCGCTCACGTCCTCGAACGTGCCGTCGCCGCGATTGCGATAGAGCGAATTGGCGAGACCGGTAAAATATTTCGGGTGGCAGTAGATGCGGATGCCGCGGCCGGCGTCGCCACAATACCGGTCCTCGGCGGTCGACCATTTGGCGTAATGCACCACCCACAGATCCAGCCTGCCATCCCGATCGTAATCGAACCAGCCGGCAGCCACCGCCCACTCGCCGCTCTGCATGCCCGCCTTCGCGGTGACGTCCTCAAACTTGCCGTTTCCAAGGTTGCGATAGAGAACGTTGCGGTTGACGCCGGCCACGAAAAGGTCGGGGTGGCCGTCGTTGTCGAAGTCCCCTACCGCGGCGCCCATGGAATAGCCCGCTCCCGCCACGCCCGCCTGCTCCGTGACATCGCGGAACTTCCAGTCGCCCTCGTTGCGATACAGCCGGTTCCAGTACTTAGGCGATGTCTTCTCGAGCGATGGAATGTCCGCACCGTTGGTGAAGTAGATGTCCGGCCGGCCGTCGCCATCGTAATCGAATACCGCGATGCCGCCCGGCATGGTCTCGATCATGTGCTTGCGTTCGGTGGGATGGTTCTCCAGCACAAAGGAAACGCCGGCCGCCGCGGCCACCTCGCGAAACCGGATCGGAGGCACGGGCGCGGCGGTCACCGCGGCCCAAATGCTCACGCCCGCTAACCCAACGCTCCCCGCAAGTAATCCGTGCGTCCGAATTCGCCTCACCATCAGCGTGGCGGCCCGATCTGAGCCTCGCGCGCCACTTCTTCCTTCTGCTCCTCGGCCTTCTTGAGGATCTCCTGGTATTTTGCCATGGCGCCGGTGGCCTTCTCGCGCTGTCCCATCGCCTGGTACGCGCGGCCAAGCTGATAGTACAGGCTGCCGTCATCATCCAGTTCGAGTGCCTTCTCCAGATGAGCGACAGCTTCGGCGTGATTTCCCAATCGCGACAGCGCCAGACCCAGCGAGGCGTCCGCAGCCAGCAACCCGGGGTCGCTACTGAGCGCGCCCTTGAGATACGCCACCGCCCTCTCCGGTTCTTCCAGGCGCAGCAGGCTGTCGCCGGCGATGAAGTTCATCTCGGACGACTTCGAATCGCCTTTCAGCATCGACTCGGCCTCCGCCAGCGCCGCCCGGTAGTCCTGCGCCATGAACAAGGATGCCGCCAACTCCCGCCGTAGGCGCCGGTCGCCGGGCATCAGGACGAGCGCCTCACGCCACTCGCGCGCGGATTCGAGATGCTGGCCCTGACCGCGCGCGATCTCCGCGCGAAGCTGATGCAGTTCCGCCGATGGCGGCATCTGGCCCAGCCGGAACAGCGCCTGCATGGCGAGTTCATTGGCGGCTTTCGCCCGCCAATAGAGAGCTTCGGGCGACCAGGCCCCGCGGCGCGGCTGGGTGAGGATCTGTAAGTCATGACCACCGGCGAACTGGCACTCCGCCGGATGAGTCTTGCAGTCGGCCGGAGGCAGCGCGCGCTCCTTCGCGTCCTCCTCGGCCGCCCAATCGGAATGCCCGGTCTTTCGATATACATCGGCCAGCGCCGCGTGGATGCCGTGCAGGTTCGGCAACTGTTTGGCAGCTTCGTTGTAGAAGAAGAACCCGCTGCGAAATTGGCGGCGCTGCACCCGGGTGTCCGCCACTAGTGCCGCCACGTACGGCGAGGTAGCGCCGGCCTTCTGCAGTTGCTCGAAAGCCGACGCCGCAGTCGCCTGGTAGGTCATGCCCAGCCCATACCAGGAGCGCGGATCTTCGGAGACGGCATCGGTCAGCTCGCGGTATTCCACGCCGGCTTCATCCAGCCGTTTGGCGTCCAGCAGTGCGCTGGCGAGCAAGCCGCGCGTCTCGTGGTCGGCGGGTTGGGCGTTGACGGCTTTGCGCAGCGGCGCGATGGCTTCATTCGGCTGATTCAGAGCCAGCCTCGCCGAGCCCAGGGAAATTAGCGCGGGCCGGGAATCGGGCTGAGCCTTGAGAACGGACTCCAGGGTAGGGATGGCTTCCCGGTCGTGCCCGGCCATGTGCTGCGCCAGCCCCAGGTTGAGTAGCAGACCCGGATTCCCTGGCTCCGCCTTCACCATTTGCCGGTAGATCGGAATGGCCTGCTCGAAGCGGCCCGAAGCCATCAGTTGCCTGGCTTGCGCCGACTTGGCGGACAAATCCTCCGACTGCCCCTGCAGAAACTGCGCCGCAAAGAGAAATAGGGCGGGCAGCATCGCTGCCCGCCCTGGTGTACGATCCATCTTCGCTATGCTACCACTGCATACGCAATCCGAAGCGGATGTTGCGCTCACCCGACGCGCTGGTGATCTGCATGAAGGTTCCGGATGTCACGCTGGTGCTTACGCCGCCGAAGTGCGACGAGTTCGCGACGTTATAGAACTGAGCCCGGAACTGCAGCTTGAGTCTCTCCTTGAGCTGGAAGTAGCGCGTGATGTCCAGATCGGTGTTGAAGACTCCCGGGTTGCGCAGGATATCGCGCCCGCTGGAGCCGAAGCGAACCCCGGTCACCGCGGCAAACGCCGTCTTATCAAAGTACAGTTGGCCCGGCCCGGTGTTGCCGATGCGAGTCACCGTGGTATTCACCTGGTCGGCCGTCTGCGTGTTATTGGGAGCGTTGAGGGAGGAACCGGGCGCGCCCACGGTGAATGGCGTGCCCGTATAGGCGGACATGATGCCGTTCACCTGCCATCCACCGAGGACCTTTGCGGCAGGGCCGGACTTAGCCAGCATCTTGCCCTCGCCCAACGGCAGTTCGTAGAGCCAGGCCATCTGCAAATTCTGCGCGCGATCGAAGCCGGCGACGGCGCGGTTGCGCTGGAACACCGGAGCCCAGTTCCAACCCACGGAGGCCCAACCGTCGTCGTCGGTATAGTCGATGGCCTTGGCGTAAGTGTAGGCACCCTTCAACATCAGGCCCTTGGCGAAGGAGCGGTTCACCGCCACCTGGAGCGAATGGTAGCTCGAGCTCAGGTAGCCATCCCACATGTTGGTGGGGATGGTGCGGCCGAACTGCGCGGCAAACGGCAGGCCGGCCGTTCCCGAACCGGGGGAGCCGGCATTGATGTCTTCGTCGGCCAGCAGGTGTACCGAGTGCGTTCCCACGTAGCCGATGGACGTTACGAGGTTCGCCGGCAGCTTCCGCTCCACGGTGAAGTTCCAGCTCTGCGTGTATCCACGATGAATGAATCCCCACGGGCTGCGCTCCGACACGTCCTTCGGCAGCGATACCACTCCGGAACTCAGGTCCGGACCCACCGGGTTCGGTACGCCCTGCTTGAACGTGGTTGCCCAATTGAAGCCGTTACTGGCCGTAAGCGCGCTGTTGATCACCAGCGGGTACCATCCGCGCAGGGGGCGCGAGAACGGGATGGGATCGAAGTTGATGCCATAGCCGGCGCGGATCACCGTGTTTTCATCCAAACGCCAGGCCAAACCGATGCGCGGAGCGAACAGCTTCTTACTGACGCTGATGCCGGCGTTACTCGGCGTATTGCCGCGGCCGCCCAGGGCAACCTGGTTGGTGTATGGGTTCAACTGTTCAATGCCGTAGCCGGCGCGCGTCATCAACGGGTAGTATTCGTATCGCAAACCAAGGTTGATGGTCAGCTTGCGGCTCACCTGCCAGCGGTCGCGAAGGTACCAGCCGAATTGCCATTCGCGTCCGGTGGACAGAATATTCTGTAAGCTCTTCTCGGCATCGTCGGAAAGCCCCAGCAGGAACGCAGCGTAACCGTTGTACTGGTTCGGCGCCGCCCCGCCGTTCAACGCGGTTTCTCCGCCACCGAAGTTGAGGCCGCCGCGCGGGCCGAAGTTGCCGATCTCCGGCTGCCAGTGGTTCAGGTGATGCCGCACCACGTCGAAGCCCACGCGCACTTCGTGCGCTCCCTTCGTCCAGGTGAGGTTGTCGCTGTGGGTGAAGCTTTCTTCCACGCGTGCCAGCGGCATCCAGTTCGGCACACCAAATCCGGTGTAGCCGTTGATGCTGACGTTGATAAAGCCGCTCTGCAGCGGGTCCGGACCGTTGGCGTTCGGAATCCCGAACTGTTGTCCGTAGTTCGTCCCAAAGTCGTTCGGCTTAAGGTGCTGACCCTGGCGCTCGTAGCCGACCACGCCGTCGAGCAGGAGATTGGTGCCCAAGGTGCGCGAATGGCCGATCGTGGCCACCTGGATCAGCGTGTCGCCCAGGCCGGGATCGCCACCGGGCAGGCCGGGACCTCCGGCGATGCCGAATACGGCGGTGCCACCCGATTTCGCCCACATCCTCCCGTATTTGCCCCAGATCTGCTCCTTGTCGCTGGCCGTGTAGTTCACCTTGGCATCCAGGTAGTTACGGCTCAGGATCGGCCCGCCGGACGCAAAATAGTTGTTCACGAACGGATTCGGTCCAACCTGGTTGATCGACGGGTAGAAGCTCTGAATCTTTTGCGCGATCGAATCGATGCGATTGGTCGGAATGATATTTCCGGCAAACGGTGTTCGGCCGGTACCGTCGGCGTTGCCCGTGTTCGGGTCGTAGATCAACGTTGAAACCGCGCTGAAATTGCCGGCCTTGAAAGCGTCGGTCGGAACCGTGTAGTTGCCGGGCCCGGCCTGTCTTTGCCGCGTACCGTCGAAGCTCAGGAAGTAGAACAACTTGTTCTTCTTGATGGCGCCGCCGATGGTGGCGCCGAAATTGTTGTAGATGTTCAGCGGCTTGTCGGTCCCCGCGGCCTGGAAGAATGCGCGCGAGTTGAAGTGCTGGTTGTTGTTGAACTCAAAAGCGCTGCCGTGGATCTGATTGGTCCCGCTCTTGGTCACCACGGTGACCGCCGAGGAGCCCGCCATCCCCTGCTCGGCGTCCGCCGAACCGGTGGTAACGTTGACCACCTCGACGTTCTCTTCCGGCGTCACGTATCCCACGTGGTGAGGCAGCCACACGTTCACGCTGGTGGCGCCATCGATTCGGGTAATGTTGGTCTGCGAGTTGCCGCCGTTGATGTGGGTGCCGAGTGCGCGGCCAGGCGTATCCGTGATCGAGTTTTGGGCCGCCGCGGGCAGCGCCCCGGGCACCAGGTTGATCAACGTCTGATAGTTGCGATACCCGCCGATCGGCATGTTCGTGATGGCCGCGCTGGTGATCTCCGAGTGGGTATCCGCCTTCTCGGTTTGCAGCGCAACCGCGGAGGCCTCCACCGTCACCTGATCGCTGGTCTGGCCGACTTCCAGCTTGGAGTCGATGCGCTGAATCGTATTCGGCGTTACGTCGAAATCCTTGGCCACGAAAGCCCGGAATCCGCTGGCGCTCACCATTACGTCATAGTTGCCCGGAAGCACATTGACGAAAGAATAGCGTCCGCCATCATCGGTCTTATCCGTCCGGTTGACGCCGATCTGCTTACTCGTCAGTGTTACCGTGGCGCCGGGTACCACGGCACCCGAAGGATCCGAGATCGTTCCCACCACCGACCCGTACAGCACCTGTGCGGTGGCTGGACGCGTGGCAGCGACAAAGAGCAGCGCTGGCAGCAGAATTCCGGCGAGCCAATAGGCATAAGCCGGACGCACAAATTTCACGTTCATTTCCCCCTCCTCTGAGACACACTTGTAAACCCAGTCGTACTAAACCCAGTGCTACGGAATTTAAGGCTTTTGACGGGGGAAGTCAAGCTCTTTTTGCGAATGGAGAGGCCCGGCCCCACATACCCGGCGAGATCGATCGGGCAGTACAGTCCGCCGACGGTCGTGAAACTACAGCCCTCGAGTGTGCTGTACGTTCTGATTTCTGACAATTCCGGTGGGACCGTTGTAGGGCAGCCTATTCAGGCTGCGGACCCGCTTTCCAGCGGGTCCAGCCGGCTGAAAGCCGGCTGCGGGGATGATCAATGAACCGTCATTCTCGGAGCCAATGAAGCGGCGGTCAGCCCGCGGACCTGGACGCCGCGGCGTTCAGTACGCGATAAGCGGCCAGCCGCACGACCTTGGGCATCGAAGGTCCGCTCAAGGTCGTGTACAGTTCCAACGCCTGCGCGCGATTGGCCCTCATCAACCCTTCGGCGCACACCAGCGTGGCCCGGGCCACCACCGGCAGCACCGGGATTTTGGTGCGGTTCAGCCCGTCGCGCAGCAACCTGCCAGCCTGAGGGCCGCCAATTGTCCCCAGCGACGCCGACGCCGCCTGGGCAATCTCGACGTCCTGGTCGTACATCAGCTTGCCCAGCGCGTCCACGGCCTTGGCGTCTTTGCGCACCCCGATGGAGTGAATCACGCCCATCAGCAGGCGGCCCTTCAGCTTGGGTACTGCGTTGCGTAGCGCTTCGTCCACCGACGGATCGGGATTCGGTTCCAGTCCGAAGCGAGCGTAGTGGCCGAGCCGGTTCTCGCTCAACAACGCCGCCAGCGGGGCCACCGATTCCTTATTGCCGATCTGGGCCAGGCGTTTGCAGGCGATGGCCTTCTGGAACGTGCTCGATCCACTGTCCTTGAGGATCGCGATGAGCTTCGCCTGATCCAGTTGCCAGATCGGGTTGGCGTCGAACTCCGGAGGGATGACAGGCATGGGCGCACCGCCCCCACGCCCTCCCCGTCCTGGGGTTGCGGGCCCGCCAGGGGCTTGCCCGGCGCCTCTACCTGCCGGTGTTGTCTGCGCGGGCGGCTGTTGCGTTTGTCCTTGTGGCATCGTGAATCTCCTTTTCCTCTCGCCGTGTCTCCTACATGTTGGTTGCCAGGGAATCCAATCGCCAGGGCTCGCGGTAGGCCCGGCTCCGCATGCGGTTGGCTTCCTCGTCGTTCACGAACGCACGTTTGGCGGGATCCCAGGTCACCTTGCGGCCCAGTTGGCACGCGATGTACGCGCAATGGGAGGTGACGTGAGCGTTACACGTGGACTCGGCGTTGGCTCGCGGCAGCGACCGCGAGCGGATGCAGTCCAGCCAGTTCTGGATGTGGCGGGAGGGATCGGTGCCGCGCATCGTCACCGTCTGGTGGTATTTTCGGAGATTGTCGGACATCTCTATCTTGCCGGAATCCCCCGTCTCGATCCAGCCTTCCGTCCCTTCGAATCGCACCCGGCACGTACCCGAGTCCCCCCAGCCGTCGCCGCGGAAGATGAGTTTCACGCCGTTGGCGTAGGCGCAGTTTACATGGCTGGTGCCCGGCTGCGGATCGTACTCGATCGCGTGGGTATGGTCGCAATCGGCGGCCCACTGGCAGATGTCGCCGGTGTGCGAGGCCCACTCCAGAATCCCGGCATGGAAATCCCAGAACTGGCTCCGTCCGCCATCCGGGTAGCGGGCGTTATAAGGACGCCACGGACATGGCCCCAGCCACTTGTCCCAATCGAGGACCAGCGGCTCGGGCTCCGGCCGTTCTTCGGGCCACCAACTGTGGCCCAGCGGAGTGAGGGTCCGCGACCAATCGTCGGCGTGCACGGCCAGCAGTTTGCCGAGCTTGCCGCTGCGCGCCAGCCCCACCGCGAGTTCGAAGTTGGGGACATTGCGGCGCTGGCACCCGGCCTGGTAGACCACCCCGTAACGCCGGACATTTTCCGCCAGCGCGAAGGCTTCCGCGATGGTGATGGCCGCGGGCTTCTCGCAGTAGATGTCCTTGCCGGACTGCGCCGCCCAGACCGCCATGCAGGCGTGCCAGCGGTCGCTCGTGGCGATCATGACGGCTTCGATATCTTCGCGGGCCAGCAGTTCTGCGTCATCGCGGTAGATGACGCAGTTGCTGTTTCCATAGCGCTTGTCAACTATGGACTTGATAGTCTCGCGCGCCGATTCCCGGATATCGGCGATGCCGACAAACTGAACCCGCGGATCGGCGAGGGCCGCCGCCAAATCCTGCTGGCCGCGGTTGCGGAGCCCGATGCCGCCGACGATGATTCGATCGCTGGGTGCCACAACACCGGGCTGGCCCACAGGCTGGCCCGCCTGGTTCACGGCTTGGCCCAGCACCGAACTGGGAACAATCATGGGCGCAGCGGCCAAAGCTCCCGCTCCGGCCACGGACTTCCCAAACCCTCGCCGCGAAATCGATCCTGTCTCTTTCTTCATCTTGACCGTTCTCCCGGTCCCCGGAGAAACTGGAGGACCTGCTCATCGCTACGCGTTCGCCTAAAGGGGTAGCCCACCTTCAGATAAGCCGGGATTTTCATTTCGGATATCCCGTACTGATATTCTGAGTCTTTCGGGTGCCGGATACAAGCGGATTGCGCGGACCGGGTACGAAATTCGTAGCGCCCGCGGCCTTACGTCCAACAGTTGCGTCCAGGCTGCGTTCCTGCCCCGCCTCGCAGTTCGATCGCCTCGGCGTCCGCCGCCCAGCCGGATTGCCGAAAGAGATCTGTTACTCTACAACATACACTGGTGACGACACTGGATACAGAGAGGAGTTGCCCGATGCGCCTTACGTTCGCGCCTGCGCTTGCCCTTGTCATGTTGGCGGCGGTGGGCGGCGCTCAGACGAAGCCCGCCAAAACCCTGGATATTTATTTCATCGACACCGAGGGTGGACTTGCCACGCTCTATGTGTCGCCCACCGGTGAGTCGCTGCTCATCGACACCGGCAACCCCGGCGGCCGCGATACCGATCGCATTATGGAGGCTGTCCACACGGCCGGCATCCAGCAGATTGACCATCTGATTCTCACCCACTACCACGTCGATCACGTGGGTGGATTGCAGGAGCTGGCCAACCGCATCCCCATCAAGCACTTCATCGATCACGGGCCATCGAGCGAGCCAAGAGAGCAGGTGCCGGGCTTCGACGCGATGTACGCCGGGATGATCGCCAAAGCCGATCACACGGTGGTCAAGCCCGGGGACAAGCTTCCCTTCGCCGGAACCAATGTCGTGGTGGTGACCTCAGCCGGCAAGACCTTAAAGACGCCGATCCCGGGCGCTCCAGGAGCCGGAATGCCGAATGCGGCCTGCGCCGATTTCAAGCCGCGGGACGAGTCGCGTGTCGACCCGGACAATCACCAGTCCATCGGAGTCGTCATCTCTCTCGGGAAATTCCGGACCGTCAACCTGGCCGATTTTACCTATAACCGGGAGCAGGAGTTGATGTGCCCGAATAATCCCATCGGCACCGTCGATCTGTATACCACCTCGCATCACGGGATTGACCAGTCGGGCTCGCCGGCACTGGTGCACGGCCTGCGTCCGCGGGTCGTCGTGATGAACAACGGCGCTCGCAAGGGTGGGGCCGTTCCGACCATGCGGACGCTGTACACGTCGCCGGGGCTGGAAGATATCTGGCAGCTTCACTGGGCGTACGCGGCGGGCGTCGAATTGAACTCGCCGTCGCTGTTCATTGCCAACGTGGAAGAGGCGGCAACGCTCGCCAATGCGCTGCTCAATCCTCCGGGAACGTTTGGACAGGGACGCGGGGCGGGAGCAGGTCCGGGAGCGGGGGCGCCTCCTGCGCCGGCGCCGCCCACGGGCGCCGCACCCAACCCTCCCGCGGGAGGCGCGCCGGGTGCCGCCGCACCGGTGCCCTCCGGACGTGCCGGGGGCGGCGGACGGGGCGGGCATACCGGACCAGCGTTCCTGATCAAAGTCTCCGCCCAGGCGGACGGCTCGTTCACCGTGACCAATACGCGCAACGACTTCAGCAAAAATTACCCGGCCCCGAAGTAGCGCCCCGGGCGACCGTATCGCTCAACTCGTGCCGCTCTGCGAACTACCGCGGGGGTCGGGGACGCTGTGGTTACCTCTCCGCCTCCCGCACCGGTTTGAGGTCGATCAACGTCGGCCGGCCGGGATCGCCCGCGATCAGTTTGCCATCCACCATAGAGAGTTCCACGACGTTGATCGCCGTCGAGCGCCGCCGCACGGGACGAGGAGCGCCGCCCTGCGCCGCGGATTGCGGCGCCGTCGCGGTATCGTTTGGCCCAGCCGCCTGCGGGCCGCCAAAATAGAACCACCAGGCGCGGTCCCCGCTGATGACCACATCGCCGTGAGACCCGATCAGAGTCTCGTCCTGCGGCGTCCAGTGCAGGCAGTCGTCCGAACTCCACACCCGCATCCCCGTGGCCCACGTATCGGCGATCAGCCAGTACTTTCCTTTCCAATGAATCACCTTCGGCCCCTCGCCGTTGCGGTCGGTAACGGCGTTGCCTTTGGCCTCCCAATGAAACAGATCCGGGCTGTCCGCATAGGATAACGCCTTCGGCTTGCGCTCGTCCTTGTACCACATCCGCCATATGCCGTCGGAAAGCTGCATCACGCAAGCATCGATCACGCGATCGCTCTTCAGGTCCACCGGGCCGGCCGTGTCCCATTTGACCCCGTCTTTGCTGGTCAGGTGCACGATTTCGCGCGGGTGATTCCAGTCGTTGAAAATGCCCGGCACGAAGCTCAGGAACATGTGGTAGGTTCCGTCATGCCAGATCACTTCGGGCGCCCAGTAGGTGTAGTCGTTCGGGTGAGTGTCCTTGCCGTAGCGGATGTCGGCGACGCCGCGGTAGGTCCAGGTCGCGCCCCCGTCGCCCGACTCGGCCATGCCGATGTTCGATCCGTGAATCCAGGTGACGCCGGGCGCATCGGCGGCGCTGGCGCGGCGGGCGGTATAGTACATCAACCATTTCTTCTGCTCGGCATTGAAGCAGAAGACGGGATCGGTGGGAGCATCGAATGGGGGATCGCGATACAGCGGCCGCGGTGCGACCTTGCCCGCTGGCGTTGCGTTCGCCGGACCCTGCCCCGAAACAGGTCCCATGAATGCGCAGAGGAACCACCCCAAAACGATGACTGGCCCGCCGATTCCGATTTTCATTTTCATTTTCGCCCTTCACTTCTCGACCGTGAACGGAACTTCCAATATCGAAGCCACTTCCGTGAACCGCGGCCCCCGTTGGTCGTACGCCACCACGCGCAGCACGTGCGCGCCGGCCGCCACGTCCACCAAATCCCACCATTCCTGGTTGTTCACCAGGAACGGCGCGTTCCGCCGATAACTATATGGCGCGCCGTCGATAAAGAACTCCACGCGCTTGATGGGCCATCGCGCGTGGCGATCCTTGACGATCGCCTCGATCCAGGCGCGTTCTTTGAGAACCTGCCCCGGTTTCAACCCGAACAACTCGATCTCCGGAGCATCGTCGGCGGAGTATGCCGGCCTCGGCGGAATCGGCGACCCCGTCAGCCGCGCCACCTGTTCGAAGAACTGCCACTTTACGGGCGTGTTGATTTTCCAGTTCACCGGCGGCGCCTGGAAGCCGTCGCGATAGTTAGTAAGGCCGTTATCGTAGTAGCCCCAACCCACGTGTTCCTGCACGGCGGCATGCAGATTGAGCGTGCTGACGCCATCTTCGTTGATGATTACCGGCCGGTCATAACCCAACCACCGCCGCATCGCCTGAATGCTCTGGTGGACCTCTTCGGGCGTCTGCCCGTTGGTGTGGAACATCACGTAGTCCACCGCCCGCATCGCTGCCTCCCCGCGGCTGCCGCGCGGCATGATGCCGCCGGACCAGCTCATCGAAACCGGGATCTGGCGTTCCACCGTTTGCTGCGCCAGCAGTACGGCGTCCAGCGCGCCGTTGGGCTGTAGCATCCGGTGCTTGTAGCTGCTCGCGTTGGTCTCGTTGTTGATCTCGATGAGGATGTTTCGATGCGGCAGGCTCTTGAGGAAACTGCACCCTTGCACGATGGCCTGCTTCACATACCGATCGTCCGCGGTGATCTGGATGCGCTCGTTGGATCCGAAATAGAAAAACCCCACAATGACGGCCATGCCCAGGCGGTCCGCCTCGGCGATCACCCTCCGCAACCGGCCGGCATACGCAGGCTTCAGGTTCCCCTCGGGATCGAAACCGCTGTTGTTGTGAGGCTGTAGGGTAATCCTCTCGCCGTAGTTGCCATCCGGCGGGCCGCCTCCTTGCAGATTCACCGTCAGGCCAAGCAGACCGCAGCGCCGCCAGTCCGGGAGCGCGGCCAGAAACTCGCGGACATTCCGTTCAGGGTCCCAGGGTCCATCGGGGTAGTCCCAGAAGATTGGTCCGAGTGTATTGGACTGGTACGGGTGAAGCCGGGACCCCTCGTTGGGATAGTTCGCGTCGTCGAAGATCGCCTGCACGGCGCGGACATTGAGCAGCGTGCCGGCCAGATTCGAATTCGCTTTCGGAAACCCGGAGGCCGGAGTATAGGAAGGCTCTCCGTTGATGGTGAACTGGGAACCGCGGATACCCACCACCGTGCTTCCGCCGGTTTGCGCGCTGCCGAACGGCAGCAGCAGCGGCAATATCACCAGGATGCGCGTCAACATCGAACCTCACATCTCCCGAGAGAGATTACTGTACCGCGCCGCAACCTCACCCGGATCGGTGCGGTTTAGGCTACTCGGACCTCAAACCCTTGTGGCTTAAGTACTACTCCCCCATCCACGAACATGTCGGGGCGAAGCGCATAGTCGGCGTTCGCCACATCCGGCCGGACTTTAAGCGCGCGCGTGCCGGCGTC
>JADGNS010000507.1 GCA_017883355.1 Candidatus Solibacter sp. | reverse complement strand
ACATAGAGAAACCCCGCGCCGGCCGGCGCCAGCAGCCACTTATGAAAGCAGCCGACATACGCATCGCAGCCCATGTCCGCCACGTCCACCGGAATCTGCCCCACCGCCTGCGCGCCATCGATCACCGTGAAGATGCCCCGCGCCCGCGCCTCGGCGCACATCTCTTTCACCGGCAGAATCGCCCCGCTCCCCGTGATCACGTGGGATAGGGCCAGCACGCGCGTGCGCGCATTCAGCGCGTTGCGAAACACGTCCATCACCTCAGCAGCGCTCTCCGCCGGCTTGGGGATGTGCACCGTCTGCACGCTGCCGCCGTGACGCTTCGCCGCGTTCAGCCACGGACTCTGCCCGCCCGGATGCTCCTGGTCGCTGATCAGGATTTCGCTGCCGGGTTCCAAGTCCAACCCGGCGGCGACATAGCTCATCGCCGCCGTGACGTTCTCCGTCAGCCCAATCTCCGTAACATCGGCCTTCAGCAGGCGTGCGGTCTTGGCCCGGATTTCCGCCATCGCTCCGTAGCCCGCGATCCACTCCTCGCCCGGCTTGTAGTCCCAATCCGCGATGTCCGTGGCCATCTTGCGCAGATGCTCCACCGTCCGGTCGAGCACTACCTTCGGCATGGCGCCGATGGTGCCGTTGTTGAAGAACACCTTGTCGCGCGCCAGCGGAAACTGGTCGCGGACTCGGGCCCAATACGCGGGGTCGTCCGGCCGCGGCAGGGCGCCCGCACCAGCACCCCGGCTCTGCGCGCGCGCCATTAGCGGCGCGGCCAGCGAGACGAGAAAGTTGCGGCGAAGAGTCATGAAGGGAGTGTACACGATCGGTCGCCCTGTGGGGCGGGCCGGCAGCCTGCGCGGCGGTTGTCTACCGCCGCTGTCCGGTTGGCCGATTGACAATCGGCCGCCGCTTACTAAGTTGCTCGCCCCGGGATATCATGGCTGTTCAGCAAGGAGACCGCACCATGAGCCACGGAACCTTTCTTCTAGCCATGCTGTTTGCCCCGCTAGCCTGGCCGCAGGCCCCACCCGCCGACACCCTGGTGTCCCCCGACGTCCAGCCCGACCGCCGCATCACCTTCCGCCTGCGCGCGCCCAAGGCCAGCGAGGTGACGATCTCCATGGACTACATGCCCGCCGGCACCCGCGAGAAGATGACGCGCGACAGCGAAGGCGTCTGGAGCGTGACTATCGGACCCCTGGATCCCACCGTCTATATTTACTCGTTCTCCGTGGATGGCGTCACCATGGCCGACCCGGTGAACCCGAACGTGAAACTGCGTGCGCGCACATCGGCCAGCATGGTGGAGGTTCCCGCCGGCTCGCCCGCTCTCTGGGAGGCGCGCGATGTTCCGCACGGCGCGGTGCAAATCAACTGGCAGAAATCGACCGTGATCGCGGGCGAGACCCGGTGGATCTGGGTGTACACCCCGCCCGGCTATGAGAAGGAGAGCAAACTGCGCTATCCGGTCCTGTACCTCTTCCACGGATCGAACGACACGGCGGGCGGCTGGACCCTGGCCGGGCACGCCAACTTCATCCTGGACAACCTGCTGGCGGAAAAGAAGGCGGTCCCCATGATTATCGTGATGCCGTTCGGCCACGCGGTGCCGTTCGGCGCGCGCGGCGGGCAGGGGAACAACACCGATCTTTACGAAAAGTACGTGCTGCAGGACGTGATGCCGCTGGTGGAATCCAAGTACCGCGTCCGGCCCGGGCGGGAAAACCGCGCCATCGCCGGTCTTTCGATGGGCGGAGGGCAGACCATCGCCATCGGCTTCCGCCACCTGGACCTGTTCAGCGCAATCGGCGCCTTCAGCGCGGCCATCCCCGCCGATTTCGAGAAGGATTTCGCCCAGGCAATCGCCAATCCCAAGGACGTCAACGCGAAACTGAAGGTGCTTTGGTTCGCCTGCGGCAGGCAGGACAGCCTCTTCGAACGGTCGCAGAAATTCTCCGACCTGCTCGATTCGCGCCAGATCAAACACACCTTCCGCCCGAGCGAGGGCGCGCACGTGTTCAAGGTCTGGCGTCTCTACCTGAGCGAATTCGCCCCCCTATTGTTCCGCTAGCTGGCATACGGCTCCGCCGTGTGCATGGTAGGACAGGCCATCGTCTTTTGTGGCCTGTCAACCGCTCGCCCGCCGGATCACCAATTCGTGATCGATCCATCGGGCCGGAAATAGGTCTGCGCCCGCGCCGTCACCGGCTGCGTAATCTCCGTCACCATCTTGAGGGGCTTCAAATCCAGTTCCACGCCCAGACCCGGACGGTCGTTCGGATACAGCTTGCCGTTCTTGAAATCCAGCCACACCGGAAGGTGCGGGATGGTGCGGCCCGAGTACGTATACTCCACCAGCAGCGGGCCGGAAAACGTGCCCAGCGAGTGGATCAGCGCCGCCGTGGCGATGGGCCCGGTGAAGTGCGGGATGATGCCCACGAAGTGCGTCTCGCAGATCGCCGCGATCTTCATCATCTCCGTGATGCCGCCCACATTCGGCAGGCTCACGCGCACGTAGTCCAGGTCGTGGTTCTCCACCAGCTTGTGGAAGTCCCACCGGTAGCCCCACTCCTCGCCCGCGGCAATCGGCACCTTGGCCGTGCGCCGCAACAGCGGCAGGTCGTCGCGAAACGCCTCGTCGCGCACCGGGTCCTCCACAAAGTAGGGAGCCAGATCCTTGATCAGCTCGCAGCCGCGAATCGCCTCCGAAAGGTCGAACCGCTGGTGGAAATCGACGCACCAATCGCCGTTCTTGCCCACCCCCTCGCGAGCCTGCGCGCTCTCCTCGGCCATTTTGTTCAGCCGCTCATGCGTATTGTACGGGCCGTTGGCCGGCGCGTCGGCCGCGCCCGAGCGGTACGCGCGAAAGCCCGCTTCCATGGTCGCCCGCGCCCGCTCCACCACGCTCATGCCGCCGCGTATGCCGGGAATCACGCCGCCGGTGGGATAACACTCGCAGTAATTCCGCACCATCCCGCCCAGCAGTGCATGGACCGGCCGCCCCACCGCCTTGCCCTTGATATCCCACAGCGCCAGGTCCAGCGCCCCGATGGCATGAATCTTCTCGCGCCCCGGCGGATAGAAAAACGCCCGCGTCATATCCTGCCACAAGCGTTCGATATACTGCGGATCCTGCCCGATCAAGCGCCCCGCGGATTGCTCCAGCGTATCCCGCGCGCCGCCTTCCCCGATCCCCGTGATGCCGGCATCGGTCTCCACCGTGACCACCAGGTCGGCCTGGTTGAACAGAGGGTTCGGCCGCTCCGGCGAGTACACGCGCACCCGCGTGATCTTCATCTTCGGGATAGCGGCGTGA
This sequence comes from Candidatus Solibacter sp., assembly GCA_017883355.1. Lineage (GTDB taxonomy): Bacteria > Acidobacteriota > Terriglobia > Bryobacterales > Bryobacteraceae > Solibacter. Next base: position 1,465 of record JADGNS010000507.1, on the reverse strand, counting down.
ACCACCTGACGCCCGGCCACCGACAATCCCGCTGCCGATACCGCGGATTTCAAAAGTGCCCTACGATTCATGCCAACCAATGTACTGCATCCGCAAGGCGTGGGATAGCGTCCGCCCCATCGGCCAGCTACAGCTCCGGCCGCTGATCGAGAGGGAAGTCCTGCCAGGAAACGCAGCCTGACCGAGGCGCAGTGGCTCACCGCGGAGCCGTGAGCTCGCGCACCAGGTCTTCCACATCCTCCAGCTTCTCGCCCAGCAGATTCAGCTTGCGCGACAGCCCCTGGATCTCCGATTCGGCGCGCCGGTTGACCGCGTAATCCAGCTCGCCGCGCAGACGGTCCTTGGCGTCCTGCCGGTTCTGGCTCATCATGATCACCGGCGCCTGCACACTTGCCAGCATGGAGAGAAACAGATTGAGCAGAATAAACGGATAGGGATCCCAGGCCTGCCTCCCGAGCCACACGTTGATCGCCGTGTACGTCGCCAGCACGCAGCCGAAGGAGATGATGAACGTCCACGACCCTCCGAAGCGCGCCACCTCGTCGGCGATGTGGTTGCCCCGCGTGGTCAATTCTTCGATGACCTCGTTGGGATTGCGCGCGGAGCGCACGCGCACCAGCCGTTGCGAGCCGTGGTACTGCTTGCCGAGCACGGCGAGCATGTCCATGCCGGCATGCGGCTTGCGTTCCAGGAGCACCATGATGTCGTGGCGGTCCACTTCGATGCAGACGGTCTCCTTGTCGGCCAGCGCGCTGGTCTGGTGCGGCGTCTGGTCCAGCATGGAAGCGAAGCCGAAAAACTCGCCCACCGCCGGCTCGTCCACCACCACCTCCTGCTGATCCTCATCCACCGTGGTCACGCGCACCACGCCGGATACCACGATGTACCCGCGCCCGCCTTCCTCGCCGGCCCGGTAGATGCGCTGGCGCGGCGCGAACGTCTGTAGTTCCACCTGGCTCGCCAGCACCGCCATCTCGTCGTCATCGAGCAATGCAAACAGGGGAACCTGTCTCAACGTTTCGGGGTCGCAAGCCATGCCTCACCTCGCCCCCAGGATTCCACACCCCAGCCGAAGTGTCACCAGAAATTTTCTCGCGGCACCATCGGTCTCCCCGGCCATTCATTGTGCGTTCATCTCCCGCCAGTCAAAATGAAAGGAGTGCGCATCCTGCTGGTGGAAGACGAAGCCCGTGTCGCCGGATTTATCGCCAAGGGCCTGCGCGAGCAGGCTTACGCGGTGGATATCGCCACCGATGGCGAAAAGGCTCTCTACCAGGCCGCCGTCAATCACTACGATCTGGTGATCCTCGATGTCATGCTGCCCCTGAAGAACGGGCACGCGGTTTGCCGCGAACTGCGCGCCGCCGGCTTCCGCGCCCCCATCCTGATGTTGACCGCGCGCGACGCCATCGACGACCGCGTGGCGGGGCTCGATGCCGGCGCCGACGATTACCTGGTGAAGCCC
>JADGNS010000506.1 GCA_017883355.1 Candidatus Solibacter sp. | reverse complement strand
GGATTCGGAATCCGATGCTGCTGCACGACGTACTTGCCGGTTTCCAGGTGCAGCCAGGTGTCGGAGTCGGCCACTTCGGTGGAGAAGCAGGCCATCAAGAGAATAGCGGCAAGCGCCACAATCGCAGGCCGGAGCCAGTTCGGCAGAGCTGCTGGGGGGCGGGATGGCATGTCGGAGAAACTCAATTCTACCAGCCCGGGGAGGGCGGTGATTGCCTCCTCGATGTCATTTGTAGACGTCGGATCGGTGTCCTACCGTCAAGATTTCGAGGGCATCTTCGATGTATCGGAAAATAACCCGGTACTCGCCAACGCGCAGCCGATAGCAGCCCTGCCATTCGCCGTGCATCGGTTCAACGTCTCCCGTAGCGGTTGCGCCGAAATGGGCGATGCTTTTGAGAATGCGCAGCGCCACAGCCCGATCGATTGCGCGCAGTTGCGCCCGGGCTTCCAGTGTGAAAGGAAAGCGCACGGCCTATTCCTTACCGAGGAGCTTTTCGACCATGTCATCGTAATTCTGGCAGACAATCGACTCTCCAGCGTCTGCCTGCGCAACCCCTCGTCGAATTGACTCGCCGAAAACCGGGCCGACGGGTTCCTGCGCGAGGAACTCCAAAAAGCGCTGGGCTGCCGGTATCTCGGCATCCGGAAGACGGTTGACCAGATGATGGAGGGTATCGCGGTCTGCGGCCATTTTCATTGTCCTCCGATCACCAGTGTAGCGAGTGCCAACGCCAACAACAACGTCTGGCTACCCCGCCCGGGTGCCGTCGGAGACGGGGGTTTCGGGAATGGCCAGCACGGGCAGGATGCCGTCGGCGAATCCGAGATCGAAGAGCATGCCCTCGGACACGATGCCGCGCATCTTTCGCGGCTCGAGATTCACCACGAAGAGGGCTTGCTTGCCCTCGATCTCGCGCGGGTTGGCGCGCTCCTGCTTCATGCCGGAGAGTATCGTGCGCTCGCGATCTCCGAAGCTGACGCGCAATTGCACCAGCTTGTCGGAGTTCGGGACATCGGCCACCGCCAGGATCGTGCCCACACGGATATCGAGTTTCTCGAGCACGTCGGCGGTGATGTTGGGCTTAATGGGAGCGGGAGTCATAGTAGGCCATCCATTGCGCGGCCCGCGCCTTTTCGCCGATCAGCGTGTAGAAATCGGCGATACCGCGGGCGCAGGCGGGCTGTTTGGGATCGTGTTCGATCTGCTGCTGGCACTGCGATTCGATGCTTTGCAGCGCTTGCAGGTTGTTGAGCGGCTGTACGCCGGGGGGCGGTTGGCGCATGAAGACGATGCTGCGATTGTCGGCCTGCACCAGCTTCCACTCCTTCTGGCTGGGATCGGAGAGGGCCGCTGCCAGGGTGTGTATCTTTCCGGTGAAGCGGTCGAAACCGTCCAGCACCAGCACCTGAATTCCATACTTGGCGAGCAGTTCGTCGGCGCTCTTGCCGCCGTTGGAATCCGCGTAATAAAGGATGCGGCCGTAATCCGCATAGGCCTCTTCGCTGAGGCCGCGCGGATCGATGAAATCGCGCTCGGCGGGCCAGAGACGCCAGACCAGGTAGCCGCCGTTTTCGTAAGTGTTGAACATGCGGCCCGAGACGTTGTGGGCTTTCAGGAAATCCGCCGCCTGGGTGGGCAGCAACCACTCCGCGGCGCGCAATTGGAACGCGCTGCCGCCGTGCAGAGCGAGCATGATCGCGATCGCCACGAGGCCCGCCGCCGCGAATTCCGCCGCGGCCGGAACGGCGCGCTTCCACGCGGGGAGATTCGCCGGCAGGTACGCCCCGAGCAGTACCGCGCCCACCAGGCCCATCAGGATCGTGTTGCGCACCGCCAACAGGGAAGCCGCGGCGAAAACGAAGTAGAGAATCCAATCCACCGGCCGGGTGCGGCGCCACGAGAGCAGCAGCGCCACCACAGAGCCGAACAGGACCAGGCTATAGGCGCTGGGTTCCCAAAACGCCGGATACTGCCATTCCAAATTGCTCGACTGGATCGAACTGCCGCGGTAGTACAGCATGATCTCGATGATGCGGAACCCGTTGGGATTGATCCCCGAGGCCAGGAAACTGGCGATGGTCACCAGCCAGAGTTGGCGCTCGCCCTCCACCGGCTGCTTGCGCAGACGCCGGATCAGGGCCTCGCCGCAATACGCGCCGAGCATCACCCAGCCCATGAAGAAGCCGCCGTGGCAATTGGCCCAGAAGATGAAAACCGGGACCAGCGCCCACATCCAGCGGCGGCGCTCCAGAATCGCCATGGTGACGGCCAGCAAAAGGAACGTGACCAGGAACGGCCGGCTCTGCTGGAAGTTGATGGCCACCGCGCCCGCCGCGATGGCGGCCGCCAGGCTGCGATAGAATCCGTTGGTGCGCCACCACGCCATCAGCCCCACCAGCCCGCAGAAGGCGATGAGGATCGCGGCGCGCAACAGCACCAGGCCGGGAAAACCAGTGGCGGCGTGGATGACGTACATGAGGATCTGCGCCAGCCATTCCGAAGTCAGGTTGAAGTAGCGCGTCTTGGCTTCGCCGTGGTATGCGGTGCTGGCCAGGTTGCTGGTGTAGCTGAACGGGTCCGGCACAGTGAGGGCGCGGGTTTCCAGAGTGTGGCGCCCGGTCATCAGGTGGAGCCAGATATCGGTGTCGCCCACTTCGCCGCTGAACCAGGTGAGGAACAGGACCGCGGTCAGCCCCAGGAGCAGCGGACGAATCCAGGTGGGCGGGGCAGCGGCAGGCACGGCGGCAGGCGGCGTGGCCGCTTTCGGACTATTGGGGCGAGGGGGCATGGAAGCTTCCGTTGCGGATCTGCTCGTAGGCGGCGCGCCATTTGGCGACGCGATCGGTCTTGCCCAGCCTGATGTAGAGGTTGCCCAGGCCGGCGATACAGCCCGGCTTGCCGGGCTCGTGCAGCAGGTGATCCGAGCACTGGGCGTCGAGACTGTTGAAGACCTCGCTCGGGTCCAGCGGCTGCACGCCGGGCGGCGGTTGGCGCATGAAGACCATGCCGGTCTGGTCCTGGTACACCAGCTTCCACTTCGTCTGGTTTGGGTCGGAGAGCACGGCGCCCAGCAGGTAGACCTTGCCGGTCCAGTATTCGAAGCCCTCTAGCAGCAGAACCTGCACGCCGTACTTGTCGAGCAGCGGCTGCGCGTCGCGGTCATTGTACGCGATCTTCATGTAATCCTGGAAGACGCTCTCGTTGAGCGCGCGCCCGTCGATGAACGTCTTCAACTCCGGCCAGCCCGCCCACATCAGGTACCCGCCCCATTCATAGATGTTGAACAGGGGCGCGCGGACATTGTGTTCCTTGAGGAACTTCACCGGGCCCGCGGGATACGGCCAGCCGTCCACGCGAAATTGAAAGGCCTCGCCGCTAGCGATCTTCTGGCCGGCGATCGCGAGCAGCACCAGCGGCACGGCGAATTCCGCGAAGCGCGGCAGCCTACGCTTCCACTCCGGCAGGTAGCATGCGATGGCGATGGGCGCAATCAATCCGATGAAGATCACGTTGCGCTGTGCCATCAGCGAAAGGGCCGCGAATACCGCGAACAGCAGCGCGTCGCAGAGCCGCACGCGGCGCCATGCCCAAAGCAGTACGCCAGCCGCGCCCACCAACAGGCCGCTGTACCAGCTCGGCGGCCAAAGCGAGGGCGCTTGCCATTCCTTCAAAGTCCGCTGGAGCGCGCTGTTCTGGTAGGCGAACATGCCGGGGATCACGTTGAAGTAACTCGGATTGAGCCCGCTCGCCAGTATGGCCAGCAGACTGGCCCCCCACAGCGTCTTCTCGTCCTTCGGCGGCTGCCCGCGCATGCGTTGGAACAGGGCCTCGCCGCAATACCCGCCCATCAGCACCCAGCCCATGAAAAACCCGCCGTGGGCGTTGGCCCAGAAGACGAAGAGCGGGGGTAGCACCCACAGCGGCCGCCGCCGTTCCAGAATCCATAGCGTGAGCGCCATCAGAACGTACGTCACCAGGTAAGGCCGGTCGGCCGCCGCGGTACGGGCGATCATGCCCGCCGCCATGGCTGCCGCCACCGACAGGTAGAAGCGTCCCGTGCGCCGCCAGACCACCCATCCCACCATCCCGCTGAAGAAGGTCAGGCAACAGGCCTTGAACAATACCATCCCGGGGAATCCGCCCGCCGCGTACACCAGGTAGAGAATCACCTGCGCGCCCCACTCGTGTTTGATGTTGAGGTCGCGGGTGGCTTCTTCGCCGGGGTAGGCGGGCTGGCCCATGTAGGTCGTCCAACTGAAAGGATCGGGGTCGGGGAGCTTGTGATTCTGGACGACGTAAGCGCCGGTGCGCAGGTGGAACCAGGTGTCGGCGTCGCCCACCGCGGCGGAGAACATGGAGAAGAGAGCCAGCGCGGCGAGCGCCAGCACGGCCGGACGCAGCCACGCGCGTGCGGGTTTCGCAGGGGGCGCAGGGGCCGCGGCAGGGCGGCGGGCAGGTGGCGGAGGCATCGGGAAACCCCAGTTTACCAGAGCGAGTGGGACACGCCTCCGAGGTGGGGCATGCTTTAGCTTGCCAACCGGCCGGAGGCCGGCCCTGCGTCCACGCAGGTGGTTTTTCGACCCGAAGTTACTCCCGGTGGCGCAAAGCCTGGCCGGCGCGGGCGGCGGTGAGCTTGCCGTCATCGACCACTATCTGGCCGTTGACCAACACGAAGTCGAAGCCTTGCGAGTATTGATGGGGCTGCGCGTAAGTGGATTTGTCCTGCACGCGCACCGGGTCGAACAGCACGAGGTCCGCTGCCATGCCCTCGCGCAGCA
>JADGNS010000505.1 GCA_017883355.1 Candidatus Solibacter sp. | reverse complement strand
CTCGCTTTCCTGGCGGCTGGTGAGGGCGCGGGTGATGATGCCCATCGGCCAGATCATGCCGAGGCCCGCATGGGGACTGCCGAGACCTTCGCCGGCGGAACCGCGGTAAAAGTACGGATTGTCGTCACTCAAGACGAAGGCGCGAGTGCGCAGGTAGAGCGGGTCGTCCGCCGGACAGCAGCCCAGGTAAGGCAGGGAGATCAGGCTGGGGACACCGGCGTCATCCATGAAAAGCCGATTGCCGAAACCATCGACTTCGTAGGCGTAGATCTCGCCGTGGCGGTCGTGGCTGCCGGTCGCCAAGGCGGACAGGGCTTTGCGGACTTCGGCGGCGAGCGCGCGGCACTCCGCCGCGAACGCGGTATCGGCAAGCGCGGCGGCGGAAATCTCGGCCAGTTGTTCGAGCGAGGTGACGGCGAAGAGGTTCGAGGGGATGAGGAACGGGTAGATGCAGGCGTCGTCGGAGGGCCGGAAGCCGGAGTGGATGAGGCCGCTGGGGCGAGTCGGGTTGCCATATCCGCCGTGCGGAAGAGAGTCGCTGGCCACGGCGCTGATGCGTTCGAAGCTGTAGGGGCCGGGATTTTGCAGGCGCTGCTGTTCGCGGAACGTCTGGACGATCAGACCGGCGGCCTTGCGCCAGTCCTGGTCGAAGCACGAGGTGTCCGCGGTGGCCTTCCAGTAGCCGTGGGCGAGCCTGACGGTGTAGCACAACGAATCGATCTCCCACTTGCGCTCGTGAAGCTCGGGCTTCATGAGGGTGCGGTCCTTGGCCCACGGGCTGCCGGTAGGCCCGAAGTTGAAGGCGTTGGCGTACGGGTCAATGAGGATCGAGCGGGTCTGGCGGTTGACGATGCCGGCGAGCATGGCGCGGAGTTTGCGATCGTCGCGCGCCAGCGGCAAATAGGGCCAGACCTGGGCGGCGGAATCGCGGAGCCACATGGCGTCGATATCGCCGGTGATGACGAAGGTATCCGGCCGTCCCGCGATTTCGCCGGTGCGGATGGTGGTGTCGAGCGTGTTGGGGTAGCAATTCTCGAACATCCACGCGAGTTCGGGATCGGCGATGGATTTGCGGACGCGCGCGATGGTGGCTTCGACGGCATCGCTGGTGAATTTGCGTTCGGCGAGCGGCGGACGGCGGCTGGGGTACTGCTGGGCGGCAAGCAGGGGCGCGCCACAGAGGGCGGCGGAGGTCCGCAGGAATCGGCGCCGCGTGGGGTCTTGGGAGAGCGGTGGCATCGCTTTCAATCTTACATGGGGGATTGCCAAGCGGCGGGCCGAATGTCAATCGGCCGGACCCAGAGGGTACCCCCCGCGCAGGTTAACAACCTGCCCCGCATAGCGGCAAGCCGCAACCAAAAGCGGGTGGATGCGCTCGTGCGGAGAGGCCGACCAGGGGTCGGCCGCGGGCCAGGGGGCCCGCCCCACAACAATCGGCGCAGGCGGCGAAGGTTCTGAACTGCTGTAATACTCCAGGCATGTGACCACTCTCGCTGCCGGGCGTTCTGGAGTTATGATCGGAGAAAGGGCGCTAGAGATCTCGCAGAAACGAAAAGGAGCCACGTATGCACCGATTGCCTGTAATCAAGCTGACGATCCTCTGGATTGCGACCGCCGCTTTGGCATGTTGGGGACAGGATCGCGGGACGATCCTGGGGCGGGTCACGGATCCGAGCAGTGCGGTTGTCGCCGGAGCCACCATCACGGTGACCAATCCGGACACCGGCATGAAGACCACGTCCACCACCAACGAGGCCGGCAACTATGTGGTACGCGGCCTGGCGTTCGGCCGTTATGAAGTGGCCTGCGAGGCGAAGGGATTTCGAAAGTACATCGGCAAGGACTACACGGTGGATGTCGCCCAGACCCTGACGCTGGACATCGCACTACAGGTGGGCGCGGTGGAGCAGACCATCGAGGTTTCCGGCGCGGCGCCGCTGGTGGAAAGCAGCACTTCGGATCTGGGCACGGTGGTGGATCAGAGACAGGTGGCGGACCTGCCGCTGTCGGTCTCAGGCAACGTGCGAAATCCCGAATCTTTCGTGTTACTGGCTCCGGGTGTGAGCGGGGACACGACCAATACCGAGGTCAACGGTTCCCAGGACCGCGCCAAGGAGGTGCTGGTGGACGGAGTCCAGTCCACCGGGCCGGAGAGCGGCGGCACGGTGGGCACCTACCCGCCGGTGGAAGCCATTGGCGAGTTCAAGTTGCTGGCGGCCAACTTCAGCGCCGAATATGGCAAGACCGGGGGAGGGTTCGAGATCTTCACCACCAAGAGCGGCAACAACCAATACCACGGCTCGCTGTTCGAATACCTGCGCAACGACAAGTTCGACGCGCGCGGTTTTATTTCGCCCATCACACCGGTCAACCGGCAAAACGAATTCGGCGGGGCACTGGGCGGGCCCGTGATCCTGCCGAAGTACAACGGGAGGAATCACACGTTCTTCTACGTGGTTTACGATGGCTTCCGCTACCGGGCCGGCGCCACCAACCAACTGCTGACCCTGCCCAACGCGGCGCAGCGCTCGGGCGACTTTTCGGGCCTGGTCAAAGGCGGGGCGCCGCTCGCCATCTACGACGCCTACTCGTCGCGCAGCGACGGCGCGGGGGGCTTGACGCGCGACCTGTTCCCGGGCGCGCGCATTCCGGCGAACCGCATCAGCAAGGTTTCCGCGGCCGCGCTGCAAATGCTGCCGCAGGCCAACACTAATGCGGCCACCGCCAACTACACGGCGGTGGGCGCCACCACGTTTAATCGCAACGTGGTAACCATCAAGGGAGACCACGCCTTCAGCGACCGGAACCGCGTCAGCCTGTTCGCCTACATCAGCAACGAAGCCAACATTGCGGCGGCGACGATCGACGGTGCGCTGAGCCCGGCGCTCAACCAGCAGCGCCCGGCGCGTTGGATCCGCCTCAACCACGACTACCAGTTCACGCCCAGCACGCTGAACAATTTCCGGGTGGGCTACACGCGCGAACCGCAAAAGTGGTTTCGGGTTACGTCGGATCAGGGCTACCTGCAAAAGATCGGGTTGAGCGGAGTGAATCCTCCGGGCGACATCGTGCCGCGCGTGCAGTTCACCGATACCTATCAGAACTGGAGCGATGAAACCAAGAACAAGGGGCTGCAAGTCAACAACACGCTGCAGTTCGGCGATACCGTATCCGTGTTCAAGGGCAACCACAACATGAAATTCGGGGCGGACATGCGGTGGCAGCAGACCAATGGCGCCGATAGCGCGGGGCAGCAGGGGCTGTTCGCGTTCAGCCCGAACGAGACGGCGCTGCCTACCGCGGCGGGGCGCGCCGCCACCGGCAACGCGTTCGCCAGTTACCTGCTGGGCGCGGTGGACAACGCGAGCTATAACGGTCTCTACGTGGTGCCCGGTCTGCGGTATCAATACAAGGCGCTGTTCGCGCAGGACGATTGGAAGATCAGCCGCAAGCTGACACTCAACCTCGGGTTGCGTTGGGATCTGTTCATGCCGCGCCGCGAACACAACACCAACATCTCGGGCTTCGACCCGAGCCTGCCGAATCCGGGCGCCGGCAACCTGCTGGGCGCCATTGGTTTCCTGGGCAATGGTCCGGGACGCGATAACTCGCGAGCGAGTTTCGCCGACACTTACTACAAGGCTTTCGGACCGCGCATTGGATTCGCTTACCAGTTAGGCACGCACACGGTGCTGCGCGGCGGGTATGGCGTTTCTTACGGACAGGGTAACGCCAACGCCGGCCTGCGCGACTCGCAGAAGTTCATCTACGGCTTCAACGCCGCGCCGAGCTATGCTTCCACCGATGCCGGCGTGACTCCGGCATTCAACTGGGATAGCGGCTTTCCCACTAACTGGCCGCATCCTCCATTTATCAATCCCACGGTGCAGAACGGGACCAATGTCACTATGGTGGGCAAAGGCGACGGGCGGCCGCCTTACTTCCAGAATTACCAGTTGAGCGTGCAGCAGGAATTTGCCGGGAAGACCTCGCTCGAGGCCGCGTACGTAGGCGTCAAGGGCACACGGCTCGGCACGGCCCTGATCAGCATCAACCAGGTGGACCCGAAATATCTCTCGCTCGGCTCGCTGCTCACGCAGAGCGTAACGTCCGCGGCGGCACAGACGGCCGGGATTAAAATTCCCTACGCCGGCTTTACGGGATCGGTGGCGCAGGCTCTGCGGCCGTATCCGCAGTATTTGAACATTGTCAGCAACTCCAATCCCAACGGCAACTCCACGTACAACGCGCTACAGGTCAAGCTCACCAAGCGGCTCTCGCACGGCCTCACCATGCAGGGCGCCTACACCTGGGCCAAGACGCTCTCCGATGGCAACATCGCAGCGGGAGGCGGTCCGGCGGGACAGGACTTCTACAATCGCCGGCTGGAGAAGGCGCTGAGCACCAACGACGTGCCGCAGATCGTCGTGCTGGCGTACACCTATGAACTGCCATTCGGCAAGGGCAAGGGGCTGTTGAATCACGGCGGTGTCGCGGCCATGATTGTCGGCGGCTGGCAGTTGAGCGCCATCCAGCAGTATTCGGTGGGCAAGCCGGTGCAATTGACCGCCAACAATGGCTTGCCGATCTTCAATACCGCGCTGCGGCCCAACGTGGTCTCGGGCGCCTCCATGACGCTGGATCATCCGGACCCGCTGGCGAATCCGTGGTTTGACAAGAACGCCTTTTCGGTGCCCGCCAGCTACACGTTCGGGAGCGCGGCGCGGTCGTACACCGAGTTGCGCGCGCCCAATTCCTACAATGAGAGCTTCGGCCTGATG
>JADGNS010000504.1 GCA_017883355.1 Candidatus Solibacter sp. | reverse complement strand
CGCGTCACTCACGTCCAGGCGAATGCTGCGTTGCGGGATATCGATCTCGATGCGATCGCCATCTTCCACCAGCGCGAGCGCCCCGCCCTCGGCGGCTTCGGGCGAGATGTGGCCGAGCGAGAGGCCTGAGCTTCCTCCGGAAAAGCGACCGTCGGTGACGAGCGCGCACGCCTTCCCGAGCCCCTTGGATTTCAAATAGCTCGTGGGATACAGCATCTCCTGCATGCCGGGTCCGCCTTTCGGCCCTTCGTAGCGGATCACTACCACTTCGCCCGGCAGCACGCGGTCGCCGAGAATGCCTTCGACAGCATCGTCCTGGCTCTCGAAAATGCGCGCCGGTCCGGTGAAGGTGAGGCTGGCCGGGTCCACGCCCGCGGTCTTGACGATGCAGCCGTCGGTAGCGATATTGCCGTACAACACGGCGAGGCCGCCATCCTGACTGAAGGCGTGGGCCACATCGCGGATGGCGCCCTGGGCGCGGTCCAGGTCGAGGGTCTCATAGCGCCGGCGCTGGCTGAAGGGCTCCGTGGTGCGGATGCCGCCGGGCGCGGCGCGATAGAATTCCTGCACGTCCTGCGCGGCGCCGCCCAGCACATCCCAGTGGTCGATGGCTTCGCCCAAAGTGGCCGCGTGTACGGTGTGCGCGCCGCGATGCAGCAGACCGCCGCGATCCAGCTCCGCCAGAATGGCGAAGACGCCGCCGGCGCGGTGTACGTCTTCCACATGGACGTCGGGTGACGAGGGCGCTACCTTGCAGAGATTCGGCACGCGCCGCGAGAGGCGGTCCATGTCGCGCATGGTGAACGGGACCTCGGCCTCGTGCGCGGCGGCCAGCAGATGGAGCACGGTGTTGGTGCTTCCGCCCATGGCGATGTCCAGCGTCATGGCGTTTTCGAAGGCTTCGAAGGTGGCGATGCCGCGCGGCAGGATGCCCTCCTCGTCCTGTTCGTAATAGCGGCGGGCCAGGTCCACGATGCGCTGCCCGGCCTCGGCGAAGAGGCGCTTGCGGTCGGCGTGGGTGGCGACGAGGGTCCCGTTGCCGGGCAGGGCGAGGCCCAGCGCCTCCATCAGGCAGTTCATGGAATTGGCCGTGAACATCCCCGAACAGGATCCGCAGGTGGGGCAGGCGGAGCGTTCCATCTCGCCGGAGAATTCCTCGCTGATGCGCGGATCGGCGGCGGCGATCATGGCGTCCACCAGGTCCACGGAGCGCGTGAGGCCGCCCTGGTGCACCTTGCCAGCCTCCATGGGTCCGCCGGAAACGAAGATAGCGGGAATGTTGAGGCGCAGCGCCGCCATCAGCATGCCGGGCGTAATCTTGTCGCAATTGGAAATGCAGACCAGGGCGTCGGCGCAGTGGGCATTCGCCATGTACTCGACGCTATCGGCGATCAGTTCGCGGGAGGGCAGGCTGTAGAGCATGCCGCCGTGGCCCATGGCGATGCCGTCATCGATGGCGATGGTGTTGAACTCTTTGGCGACCCCGCCGGCGAGAGCGATTTCCCCGGCGACGAGTTGTCCCAGGTCCTTGAGGTGGACGTGTCCGGGTACGAACTGAGTGAAGGAATTGGCCACGGCGACGATGGGTTTGCCGAAGTCGCCGTCTTGCATTCCGGTGGCGCGCCAGAGGCTGCGCGCGCCGGCCATGTTGCGGCCATGAGTGGTGGTGCGAGAGCGAAGTACGGGCATGAGAGTGGTATCCGCTGTTACGATAGCAGGTAGCGGGTCCAGGGGACCCGCGCGGACCAGGGGTCCGCCCCACGGTATGGAGTCGAAGGCGGCAAGGAAAGAAGCGATCCGGCAATTCAAGGAACGGAAACCCGCTGTCGGGGTGTTCGCGGTGCGGTGCACGGCGACCGGGCGGGTGTGGGTCGATGCCTCGCGGAATCTGGATGCCGCGAAGAACGGGTCCTGGTTCTGCCTGCGCAACGGGATGCATCGCGATAAGTCGCTACAGGAAGAATGGAACGCCCATGGCGAGGCAGCGTTTCAGTACGAGATCCTGGAGAGACTTGGGGAAGACGTGCATCCTTTGGCAGTGGCGGATCTGCTGAAGGAGACGCGAAGCCGGTGGATCACGCAATTGGGCGCGCGGGGGATGTAGGGCGGCCGGGAACTTTTTTCCGCGGACGGTGTCTATACGCCTGGTATCCATAAACTGTTTATGGGACAGGAGCGCGGATGCTGGAAATTTGCGGGTTGACGAAACGGTTCAATGGTATCCCGGTGGTGGAGGATGTCAGTTTCACCCTCAAGCCGGGCGAGATCCTGGGGTACGTGGGTCCGAACGGCGCCGGGAAGAGCACCACCGTCAAGATGATCATCGGGCTATTGGAACCGAGCGAAGGCCAGGTCCGGTTTCAGGGCAGAAGCGTGATCGAAGATCTGCCGGGCTTTCAGGCGCGGATCGGCTACGTTCCGGAGGAGCCGCACCTGTATCCGCATCTGTCCGGCCGCGAGTATTTGCAACTGGTGGGGCGGCTGCGCGGGCTGCCGCGGAATATCCTGGAATCGAAGATCGATGAATTCCTGCGGCTGTTCTCGCTGTGGGACGACCGGCATTGCTCCGTATCGGCCTATTCGAAGGGCATGCGGCAGAAGATTCTGCTGTCGGCCGCCCTGCTGCACAATCCCGACCTGCTGATTCTGGACGAGCCGCTATCGGGCCTGGATGTCAACACCGCGCTGGTGTTGCGGGAACTGGTGGAAGGCCTGGCGGCACGGGGGCGGATGATCCTTTATAGCTCGCATGTTCTCGATGTGCTCGAAAAAGTGTGTTCGCAGGTGCTGATCCTCTGCAAGGGACGGGTGGCGGCGCACGATTCGATCGAGCACTTGCGCGAGTCGATGCACGAATCGTCGCTGGAGGGGATCTTCGGGCAGTTGACGCGGGAACAGAACCATCGGGCGGTGGCGGACCACATCCTGGAGGTGATGCAGGGGTGAACTGGGGGGAGCGCACGCATGGGGTGCAGTTCGAACTGCTGCGTCATTTTCTGCGGCGGATGTTCGATGGCGAGTGGTCTGCGTCGCCGGGGCAGTGGCGGTCGGCGGCGATCGGCGTCTTCTCGATGTTGCTGCCGGCCGGACTTCTGCTGGTGAGGGAAGGCACGCCGAACCCGAATTACTCGTCCAAGTATCGCCTGCTCGAGTTGGCGGGCGCGACGGAAGGCCTGCGCGCGGCGGCCATCGCCGATGAAATCGCGCTGTTGACGCTGCTGATGTGCGTTACCGGGCTGATCGCTTTGCTGGAATGGCAATCCCTGTTTCCGAGCGGACGCGATTACCTGGCGCTGGCGTCGCTGCCGGTGCGGTCCCGGCAGGTCTTCACCGCCCGATTCACGTCCGTGCTGCTCTTTTCGGCGGTGATTATTGGCGCGATGAACCTGCTGCCCAGCCTGATCGCACCGATGGAGTTTGGCGGAGGGTGGAACATGGATTCAGGGTACGCGCTGCATGCAGGCGCACAGGCGGTTGCATCCTGTTTGGCCTGCTTCTTCGTTTTCTTCGCGATTCTGGCACTGCAGGGGGTGCTGCTGAATGTGTTTCCGACGAAACTGTTCGCGCGCGTTTCGGTGTATGTGCAAGGCGCGCTGGCTGGTTTGTTCCTACTGGGTGGGTTCTATAGCTGGTCGATCAAAGAGTGGACGCCCGGGACGATCGCCAAACTGCCGGAATTCGGCGCGTGGCTGCCACCGGTGTGGTTCGCGGGTTTGCATCAGACGTTGATTGGCGAGGGCGGGGGATTCTTCGCTGGCATGGCGCAGCGGGCACAACTCCTGGCAGGAGTTGCGGTTGTCCTGGCTATTCTCACGTATTACATAAGCTATCGGCGGTATCGCAGGCTGCTGCTGGAGGCGCCGGGGTGGCGGGGGAAGAAGGGCGCGGCGGGAACGCTTCCTGACGGTCGCGGCTCGGATTGGCGCGGCTCGGATTGGCGCGGCGTGGCGGGAGAGGACATTGGGCGATGGAGTCTGCCGAGGCTGCTGGCGGGTGGTTCGCCGCGCCGCGAAGGAATCCTGTGCTTCCTGGCGAAAACGCTGGCGCGCAGCCACACGCACCGCTTGCTGTGGTGCGTCTACCTGGGCGCGGCGGCGGCGGTGATGCTGAACAGCTCAATCATTGATGGCGCCTACCTGACGCGTAGAGGGTGGGGCAAGGCGCTGCAGTTCCTGGTGGGCTTTTGGCCGCTGGCCTGCACCGTGGTGATCCTGCCCGGCCTTCGGCATGTGCTCTCGATTCCGGTGGAGTTGCGCGCCAACTGGATCTTCCAGATTACGGAAAGCCAGGGGAGGGCGGAGTGGATGAGCGCGGTGGAGCGCTTCGTGATGGCGTACGCCATTGCGCCGATCTACCTGATCCTGTTTCCGGTTTCGGTGTACGTATTTGGCTGGGCGATTGCGATCCGCATGACGATGCTGCAACTGGTGATCTCGCTAGGGATGTTCGAGGTGCTATTCCAAAGCTGGCAGAAGCTGCCGTTCACCTGTTCCTACATACCCGGACAACGTCCGCTGGTAGGGCTGGTGGCCGCATACCTCGGGACGCTCTGCGCGCTGGTGCCGGTTCTGTCGGTGATGATCGCGGCCTCCAGCCGGGTGTGGTTCCTCTTTCCGTTTTACTTGGCGAATTTCTGCGGCATCTACATCTGGTTGCGCCGAATGCGGCGCGAAGGATGGGGCGAGGCGAAACTGATGTACGAAGATTTGCCCGCGGTTGTGACCGACCTCGGGATCAAGGAGCTGACTTATGCGGGAACAGAAGCCCTCCTCCGGCGAACTGCTGCAGGG
>JADGNS010000503.1 GCA_017883355.1 Candidatus Solibacter sp. | reverse complement strand
GGATCACCTTCACCGGACCCAAAACCGGCAGTTCCGGCGGCACGGTCGGCTACTCGGTGTCGGCGAATACCTGCGTCGACACGCGTAGCGGAACCGTCACCTTACAGACCGCTCTGCCGAAGCCGCCCACCCTTGCCGTCACGCAGGTTGGATCGCCCGCCAATCTTTCCCTCTCGGCGGACGGCGCCACCGTCGGGGCCGCCGCCAGCGACGGCCGCATCTCCCTCTCTACCGGTGATGTCTGCAACTGGATCGCCTCCACCGACGTGAGTTGGATCTCGATCACCGTGGGCAGAACCGGCACCGGCAACGGCGGGATCTCCTATCATCTGCTGGCCAACACCGCCGAGCAGCGTACCGGCAGCATCCATGTGGGCGCTCTCACGTACACCATCACCCAACAGGCGCCCGGCCCCCCGCCCGCGGTCCTGAAAAGCGTGGCCAACGCCGCCAATTACAATAGCGACGCAGTTTCGCCCGGGGAGATTGTGGCCCTCTTCGGCGACAACCTGGGGCCGGCTTCCATCGTGACCTTGCAGGTGAGCGACGGAATCGTCACCAATTCCCTGGCCGGCACCCAGGTCCTCTTCGACGGCGTCGCCGCACCCATGATCTACACGCTGAAGGGACAGGTCAGCGCCGTCGTGCCCTATGCGGTCGACGGCAAGTCCAGCACCGATGTGCAGGTACAGTATCAAGGTGTGGTCTCCAACACCTTGACCGTGCCCGTGCGGGCCGCCACCCCGGCCATCTTCTCGCTGGACTCCACCGGCGCGGGACCGGGCGCCATTCTGAACCAGGATACTTCCATCAATACCACCGGCAATCGCGCCGCGCCGCTCTCCGTGATCGCCCTCTACTGCACCGGAGGCGGTGTCACGACGCCCCCAAGTGCCGATGGCGAGGTGATTGCCGGAGCGCTGCGCAACCTGGTGCAGACCGCGGTGACGACGGTGACCATCGGAGGCGTGAATGCTGCCGTGAAGTATGCCGGGGCGGCGCCCGGCGCCGTGGCCGGATTAACCCAGATCAACGTCGAAGTTCCCGCCGGAGTCACGCCCGCCGTCGCCTTGCCCGTCATCGTGAAAATCGGCGATTCCACCAGCACCGGCAGCGTCACCGTTTCCGTCAAGTAAGCGTAGCCTTTCCAGGCCGGGTGCCCCTGGGCGGCCCCCATTCATGGGGCATGCTTCTCTCTTCCATCACAAAATGTACAGCCATCATACACTGAATGTACACGCCCTGCCTATCGACTCCGCCCGCCCCCTCGCGTAAACTCTTACCAGCACGCAGCTTAGCCCCGCCCATCGGTGGGCCGCTCAGTTGCACTCATGTAGGCATGGCACATAGCGGATTCAGCAACGTCCTCAAGAACGGAGGCTTCCAGGCCTTCCTCTGGACCCAGTTCCTCGGCGCCTTCAACGACAGCGTCTACCAGACCATCGTCGCCCTCCACGTGGGCAACGCCAACCCCGCCTACGTGCCCCTCGTGCCCGCCGTCTTCACCCTGCCATCCCTCCTGTTCAGCGGATACTCCGGCCATCTCGCCGACCTCGTCAGCAAGCGCCGCGTCCTCATCGGCGTCAAGCTCTTCGAGATCGCCATCATGCTCTTCGGACTCACCACCCTGATCGCCAGTTGGACCGAAGGCATGCTGCTCGTAGTCTTCCTCATGGGATTGCACGCCGCCATCTTCAGCCCCGCCAAGTACGGCATCGTCCCCGAAATGCTCGGCGATCGCGACCTCTCGCGCGGCAACGCGCTGCTCGAAATGAGCACCTTCGTCGCCATCGTCCTGGGCATCGCCGGCGGCGGCGTTCTCTTCGCCGTGTGGAAGGCGGAGCCATGGCGCATCGGCGCGGCCACGCTCGCCATCGCCGCCATCGGCTTCGCCACCAGCCTGCGCATCACCCGCGTCCCGGCCTCCGGCGCCACTCAGCCTTTCCGCTGGAACCCCTTCGCCGAAATTGCCGGCAGCACCCGCCACCTGCTCCACGATAAGCCGCTCTGGCTCGCCGTCCTCGGCGTCTCTTACTTCTGGTTCGCCGGCGTGCTGCTCAAAACCGACCTGCAATACTTCGGCAAGGACGTCTTAGGCGCCGACGATAGCGGCGTGTCCCTCCTCTGGGCCTTCCTCGCCATCGGCATCGGCATTGGCAACATGCTGGCCGGCCGCCTCTCCGGCGATAAGGTGGAACTCGGCCTGGTCCCCATGGGCGCCGCCTTCATGGGGTTCTTCGCCCTCGCCCTGGTGGCCGTGCGCCACTCCTTCGCGCTCTCCACCGCCGCCGTGGTTTGTCTCGCCATGGCCAGCGGCCTCTTCGTGGTCCCGCTCTACGCCTACATCCAGCAGCGCAGCGACTCCCGCGAAAAGGGCCGTGTCGTGGCCGCCAACAACTTCTACCAGACCATCGGCATGCTCGTCTCTAGCGCCGTCATGTGGCTCTGCTACACCCGCCTGCACCTTGGCGCCGCCACCATCATGCTCGGCTTCGGCCTCTCGCTGCTCGCTCTCACCGTCTACATCGTCACCATCGTCCCCGATTACCTGGTCCGCTTCGTCCTCTGGCTGCTCACCCACAGCTTCTTCCGTATCCGCATCCACGGCCAGGAAAACGTGCCCTTCCACGGACCCGCCCTGCTCGTCGCCAACCACATGTCGCACGTCGATGGCTTCCTGGTAGGCGCCAGTGTGCAGCGCTTCATCCGCTTCATGGTCTGGAAGCCCATCTACGAGATGAAGGCTTTCCACTGGCTCCTGCGCCGCACCAACGCCATCCCGGTGGGCACTGGCGGCGCCCGCGACGTGGTGGAATCCATCCGCGACGCGCGCCGCGAACTCGCCGCCGGCCACATCGTCTGCATCTTCGCCGAGGGCGCCATCTCCCGCACCGGCAACATGCTGCCCTTCAAACGCGGCATGGAAAAGATCGTCGATGGCACCGGTGTGCCCATCATTCCCGTGCACCTCGACCGCCTGTGGGGCAGCATCTTCAGCTTCGCCGGCGGCAAATTCTTCTGGAAGTGGCCCACCCGGATTCCCTACCCCGTGACCGTCAGTTTCGGCCCGCCGCTCCCTGGGAACTCCAGCGCGCAAGCCGTTCGCCAGGCCATCCAGGAACTCTCCGCCGAAGCCACCGCCCTCCGCCAGCGCCCGGGCGACCTCCTGGACCGCCGCCTCATCCGCGTGGCGCGCCGCAACTGGAGCAAATTCGCCATGGCCGATACCACCGGCCGCTCGCTCACCTACGGCGAAACCCTCACCGCCGCCGTCCTGCTAGCACGCCTCGTGGCGCAGGCACTCGTGCCTGCCGTGTCGAGACTCGTCTCGACACGCTCCGCGGAGCCCGAAATGGTAGGCGTCCTCCTCCCTTCCACCGTCGCCGGCGCCCTGGTGAACCTGAGCCTCACCCTGCGCGGTGCGGTCCCCGTCAACCTCAACTTCACCGCCGGCGCGGACGCCATGCAATCCGCCATGGAACAATGCGGCATCCGCACCGTCGTCAGCTCGCGCGCCTTCCTCGCCAAGGCCAAGATCGAGCCCCTGCCGGGTACCGTCTATATCGAAGACCTGCTCAAGAGCGCCACCCCATTCGCCAAACTGCGCGCTTACCTCGCCGCGCGCTTCGCCCCCGCCGCCCTGCTCTCCCGCGGACGCCGTACGCCCGATGCGCTGGCCGCCGTCATTTTCTCCAGCGGATCCACCGCGGTCCCCAAGGGCGTCATGCTCTCCCACTACAACCTGATCGCCAATATCGATGCCATCGCCCAGCTCTTCTTTATCACCTCCGCCGACCGCCTCGTCGGCGTCCTGCCGTTCTTCCATTCCTTCGGCTTCACCGTCACCATCTGGTTCCCGCTGCTCTCCGGCTGCGGCGTGGTCTACCACCCCAACCCCACCGACGCCCGCGCCATCGGAGAACTGGTCCACCAGCACAAGGCCACCCTGCTGCTCACCACTCCCACCTTCTGCGGGGCCTACACCCGCAAGTGCACCGCCGAGGAGTTCGCCACCCTGCGCTACGTCCTGGTGGGCGCCGAGAAACTCCGCCAACCCATCGCCGATGCGTTCCGCGAAAAGTTCGGCGTCGAGTTGCTGGAAGGCTACGGCTGCACCGAGATGTCTCCGGTGGTGGCCGTCAACGCCCCCAACTTCAACGCCGGCAAGGACACGCAGACCGGCAACAAAGCCGGCACCGTGGGCCACCCGCTCCCCGGCGTCGCCGCGCGCATTGTCGATCCCGTCTCCTTCGCCCCGCTGCCCCCCAATACCGAAGGACTGTTGCTGGTCAAAGGCGCCAACCGCATGCTCGGCTACCTCAACCAGCCCGAACGCACCGCCGAAGTCTTCCGCGACGGCTGGTACATCACCGGCGACATCGCCCTCCTCGACGACGAAGGCTTCCTGCGCATCACCGACCGCCTGTCCCGCTTCAGCAAAATCGGCGGCGAAATGGTGCCCCATCTCAAAGTGGAAGAAGCCATCCTCAACCTCCTCGTCGATGCCCAGTGCGTCGTCACCGGCATCCCCGACGACGCGCGCGGAGAGCGCCTGGTCGCGCTCTACGTGCACCCCACGCTCACCCCGGCCGAATTGCACCAACGGCTCTCCGAAGCCGACCTTCCGCGCCTCTGGATCCCCAAGCGCGAAAACATTTATCCGGTGGATGCTATTCCCCAACTCGGTACCGGCAAACTAGACCTGCGCGCCGTCCGCAATCGAGCCCACGAACTCTCCGGCGTGATCGCATAATGCCTGCAATGGTGGGGCATGCTTTAGCTTGCCAACGCCCGCT
>JADGNS010000502.1 GCA_017883355.1 Candidatus Solibacter sp. | reverse complement strand
GGCCTATGGAGACCATCATGCGAAAGACCCCGTTGTTCCTTATCACACTCCTGGCGGCGGCCTCGGTTTGGGGACAGCCGCCAGCCGATTCGCAGCCCGCGCCCACCAACGTCATGGGCGCCCAATACCCCAGGGTCCATGCCGATAACCGCGTGACCTTCCAACTCAAAGCCCCCGACGCGCAGAAGGTCCAGGTTTCTTTGGCCGGCCGTCATGACATGACTAAAGGGGCGGACGGGGTATGGAGCGTCACCACCCCGCCGCTGGTTCCGGGCTTCCAC
Organism: Candidatus Solibacter sp.; assembly: GCA_017883355.1. GTDB lineage: Bacteria > Acidobacteriota > Terriglobia > Bryobacterales > Bryobacteraceae > Solibacter. The sequence goes on along the minus strand of JADGNS010000502.1, from coordinate 4,515 downwards.
TACTATCAGTTGATTGTCGACGGCGTGACGATGAACGACCCGGCCAGTCACGCCTTTTACGGCACCAGCAAGGATGCAAGCGGAATCGAAGTGCCCGAGAAGGGCGTCGACTACTATTCCCACAAGGATGTGCCGCACGGCGAGGTGCGCATCCGCCCTTACCTGTCTAAGATCACCGGCCAGTGGCGGCGATGCTTCGTATACACCCCCCCGGACTACGATGCCAACACCAAGGCGCGCTATCCGGTTCTCTATCTGCAGCACGGCAGCGGGGAGGACGAAACCGGTTGGACCTTTCAGGGCCGCGCGAATCTAATTCTCGACAATCTGATCGCGGCTAAGAAGGCCGTGCCGATGATCATCGTCATGGACAACGGTTACGCTTCCAGGCCGGGCGCGGCTCCGCCGGACGCCGCAGTGGCGGGAAGAGGGGGCGCCGGAGGCACGTCCGCCTTCGAAGAGGTCATCGTCAAGGATCTCATCCCCCTGATCGATTTCACCTACCGCACGATCGCCGACCGCGAGCACAGGGCGATGGCCGGTCTTTCGATGGGCGGGAATCAGACCTGCCAGGTCACCATGCGCAACCTGGACAAGTTCGCATACATCGGCGCATTCAGCGGCACAATGAATGGGCTGAGCACAGAACCGCTCGATCCGGCTACCGCGTTCAACGGGATGTTCAAAGACGGAGCGGCGTTGAACAGGAAGGTGAAACTGTTTTGGATCGGCATGGGCACGGCCGAGCCGAACCCGTTCCCGGGCGCCATCGGCGCGTTTCGCGCAATGTTGGACAAAGCCGGCGTCAAGCATGTCTACTTCGAGTCGCCGGGGACCGCTCACGAATGGCTGACGTGGCGAAGGGACCTCAACGACTTCGCCCCTCGTTTGTTTCGGTAGAGGCGGCTGGTAACGATGGATGAATTGAAGTCGGCGGCGGCTCACTGGAACGTGGATACAAGCTGGACTCAACAGGATTGCGAATCGCTATGACCCAGGAACAAGTTGCGCGGCACGCGCGGGTTTCGCCCGCTACCGTCTCTCGCGTGCTGAACAACACGTGCGCTGTAAGCAGCGGCGCGCGCGCCCGCGTAATCAAGGCCGTCGAGGAGCTCAGATATAGCCCCAACTTGCATGCGCGCGGTCTGGCCGGAGGCAGCCGCAGCGTCGGCGTCATCGTTTCGAACTTCGAAAACCCCTTCTTTGTGGACATCTACAAGGCGGTCGAAGCTGGAGCCGGTATCGCCGGGTTTGACATCATTATGGCCAACACCGGATACAGCCCGGAACGCTTGACTGCCAGCGTCCGCTTGATGATCGGCCGGCGCGTCGCGGGGCTGGCGGCGATTGTCTCCGAGATGGATCCTGGGCTGATAGCGGAGCTGAATGAATACCGAATCCCGACGGTGTTCTGCGACGTCGGGACGCCGGGCAGCAATATAGCCAACATCCGCGTGAATTACCGGCGCGGCATGGAAAAGCTGATCGCTTATCTCTACAGCCTGGGGCATCGTCGGGTGGGCTTTGTGGGACATCACGCGACGTTGGGGCCCATCAATGAGCGTCAGAGAGCAGTGCTGGACGCGGTCGGGAGCTACTCCGATCTCCGCGTGGATATCGCGGCGGGCGACGATACTCTCGAAGGCGGACGCCGCGCCGCAAGGGTGGTGCTTGCGGCGAATCCGGCCATCACGGCGGTGATTTGCGCAAACGACCTGATGGCTCTGGGGGCGCTTCGTGAACTTCGCGACAGAGGCCTGCGCGTGCCGCACGATATTTCAGTGACGGGGTTCGACAACATCAAGCTGGCTCAGTTCAGCGACCCTCCGCTGACGTCGGTCCACATCTCCCGCGAAGAGATCGGGCGGATTATATGCGATCGCCTTTTCGGGCCGGCGACTCTGCTGGAACGCGAGTTCGTGATAGATCCCGAGCTGGTCTTAAGAGACTCAACGGGGCCGGTCCGGAGTCGTGGAGTCAAGAATACGCGGGTTCATTGAAAGGTCTTTATCTTATGTTGATTCGAATCTTGTCCGCACGACCGCAAGCCGTTCTGCTGGCCGTCGTGCTGTCCGCTATGCCTGTGACAGGCGCGGATTTTCCGATGAAGGTAACCGATAAAGGCTACCTCGATACGCAGGGCTTCAGCGTATTTCTCTACGACAGCACCTACCACCCCGTTTTCGTTGACCAAAAGAACACGGCCATGGAGATGATTCTCCACGGCCAGCGCATCGCCACTAACGGCGACATGCGCCTGATGCCCACGCCCGAGCAGTGGGACCTGGTGGCAACGCTCGAAGGGCGCCAGTCCGATAAGGCGAACAACCGGCTCACCGCCAACCTCGCTTTCCCGACCTTCGATCTCAGCTACACGCTGGAGGTCACAGCCGAACCGGGCGGCGTGAAGGTCAGCATCAATCTCGACAAGCCGCTGCCGCAGAAACTGGCCGGGCGAGCGGGCTTCAACCTGGAGTTCCTGCCCTCAATCTACATGGGCAAGGCTTACCTGGTGGATGGAACCAAAGCCGGCATCTTCCCGCGAACGCCTAACGATCCGATGGTCAAGGTGCTGCCGCTCGCCGATGAACCGAAAAAGGCCTACTACCTGGAGGACTGGGATAGGGCCAAGGGATATACGCAACCGCTGCCGTTCGCCGAGGGGAAGAGCATCACCTTGGGGATCGACGACCCGCTGGCCCGGGTCAACGTTAAGTCGGATACGGCCAACCTCATGCTGTTCGACGGACGCAGCCGCGCGCAGAACGGCTGGTTCGTGCTGCGTTCGCTGATCCCTGCGGGCAAGACCACGGGCGCCATCGTGTGGCACATCAGGCCGGACGTGATTCCGAACTGGACGCGGCCACCGATGATCGCGCACAGCCAGGTGGGGTATGCGCCGGGTTTCTCCAAGATGGCCGTCCTCGAACTCGACCCGAAGTACAACGGGCCCAAGACGGCCAAAGTGCTGCGCCTGACGGCAGACGGTTCTTACAAGCAGGCGTTCGAGGGCCCGATCACTGCTTCCACGCCCTGGCTGCGCTACGTCTATTCGAAATTCGACTTCACCCCAGTGAACGACCCCGGCCTTTATGTAATTGAATACGCAGGTCAGCGTACGGCGCCCTTCCCCATCGCCAAGGACGCTTACGCCAACATCTGGCAGGACAGCCTGGACCATCACATCGCGGTGCAGATGGATCACGTTGCGGTTCGCGAAGGTTACCGCGTATGGCACGGCGCTTCGCACCTGGACGATGCCCGCCTGGCGCCGGTCGTCGGGGAGCAATTCGACGGCTGGAATCAGGCTACGGCAACCGACGGCAAGTACAAAGGCGGCGATCACATCCCTGGAATGAATGTGGGCGGCTGGTATGATGCCGGCGATTTCGACCTCGAGGAGCCTGCCCAGTTGAGCGTCATTCAGAACCTGGCTCTGGCCTATCGCGAATTCAATTTGAAGTACGACCAGCTTACAGTGGATGAGGTCGCCCGTGAAGTTGAGATGCACCGTCCCGACGGCGTGCCGGATGCGGTGCAGCAAGTCAAGCACGGCGCATTGCTGATTCTGGCGCAGTTCAAGAACATCGGCCACTCGATCCGCGGCACCCATGAACCTGATCTGCGTCAGTATACGCACTTGGGCGACGGCTCAACGAAAACCGACGGCCGTATCTATGACCCGAAGCTCGGTCCGAACGAGGTCAAGGGCGAGTATTCCGGCAGGCCGGACGACCGCTGGATTTTCTCCACTACGAACGCGGGCAACCAGTGGGGCGGTATCGCTTCGCTGGCGGCGGCGGCCGATGTGCTGAAAGGCTGGGATGACGCCTTAGCCAAAGACTGTCTCGAGACCGCCATCAAAGCGTGGAAGGACGAGAAGGCTAATCCGACGCAAACTCCGGACCGCGGCGGGTTCGGCGGAGCGACTCCGGCGGGTGCTCCCGCGCAGGGTGTGCTGGCTGCGTCTCAGGGTGTGGTGCCTGGCGCTCAAGGCGGGCGCGGCGGCACGGGCAATCCGGCGACCGCTGGCGCCCCTGGCACTCCGGCAACCCCTCCGGCCGGCGTCGGCCGTGGCGGCTTCGGCGCCGCGCAGGACTGGGCTGCGGCTCTGGAATTGACCATCGCCACGAATGGCGCCGAGCCCTACAAGTCCCGCCTGAAGGAGTTGTTTCCCCAGATGATCACCCCGCAACAGATTGGCGCGCGTGGTTGGACCTCAATCCGCGCCCTGCCGTATCTGGAGGCGAGCGCCAACGATCAACTCCGCGAAGCGGTGAAGACGTACATGGCGGGTCTCGACAAGCAGTTGGACGCCACGCCGTTCGGCGTGCCCCCGAGCATGGGGACCTGGGGCGGATCGGGCAGCGTGGTTGACATGGCCACGCGGATGTACTTCCTGCACAGGGCGTTTCCGGATCTTGTGAGCCCGGAATACACACTTCGCGCCGCCAATTACATCCTCGGCACGCACCCGGTATCCAGCACTTCGTATGTAGCTGGAGTCGGTACCGT
>JADGNS010000501.1 GCA_017883355.1 Candidatus Solibacter sp. | reverse complement strand
AACCTGAGCCAGGAATTTTTCGACGCCACGGTGGAGAATTGCCGGAGCGCGATCGATGCGGTGAAACCCCGGCGCAGCAAATTCACCATCGAGATGATGGGGTGGAGCGTGCCCGACGGCCCGGACAGTTATTTGAAGCTGATCAAGGCAGTGGACCGTACGGCGTTCGGCGTCCACATGGACGTGTGCAACGGCATCAACAGTCCGACGCGCTTCTACCGCAATACGGAATTCATCGGCGAGTGTTTTCGCACGTTGGGCCGGTGGATCACCTCCTGCCACGCCAAGGATCTGGAGTGGAAGGTGGAGTTGAACGTGCATTTCGTCGAGGTGATTCCGGGACGCGGCAGCCTGGATTACGCGGCGTATTTGCGGGAACTCGCCAAGCTGCCGGTGGACGCGCCGCTCATGCTGGAACACCTGAAGACGGCGGAGGAATACGACGAAGGCAGGAAGTACATCCAGAAGGTGGCGTTGGAAAACGGCGTGACCTTTGCATGATGGAAGCATCCGCTCCCTGACGGTCGCGGCTCGGATTGGATCCGCGACCGTCGGGAGAGCGTTGCTTCAATGCCTAAAATTCGAAGCGAGCCTGGAAGGCCAGAATGCGGGCCGGCGCCGTGCTGTTGAACACTCCGGCCGAGACACTGGTTTGATTGCCGTTGGCATCCCACTGAAGTCCCGTGCCCACACCGTTGTATTCGGGGTGGTTGAGCACGTTGTAGGCTTGGAACTGCAACCGGATCCCGCGTTTTTCGCCGAAGACCGGAATGAACTTGGCCATGGTGGCGTCCACGTTAACGACACGCGGCAGAGACAAGACTCCCGCGCCACCGCCCAAATTGCCCAGGACCGGCGTGGTGATGGTGGAGCCCAATGCCGGCGGAGCAAAGGCTGCCGGATTGAAGTACAGACCGGCCGGCACGTTCTTCATGGGGTCTCCGACCACGTTGACGCGCGCGCCTACATCGGGAGTTCCGGTGTAATCCGGCGCTGTGCCAAGCACGTTGGGCCCGCCCGGACTGAACGGCGCACCGCTCTGCGCGGAGAAGATACCGGATAGAATCCACCGGTCGGTGAAGGCGCCCAGCAGCTTGGAGTGCACCATCTTTCCCGGTTCCGGAAGGTTGTAGGAGAAGTGGACCCCCAGGTTATGGCGGCGGTCGTTGGAAAGGCGTCCATAGTTCCACTTCTCATTGTCGACCCCCGGGGTGTAGGACAGCGTGCCCAGGGACTTGGAGAAGGTGTAGGCCAGGCCCCATGCCAGACCGTGCGAGAAACGCCGTTGCACCGAGGCAGTCAAGGCGTGATAGTTGGTGTGGCCGATCAACAGATGGTCGCTGATCGCGTTGTAGCCCGGGAATACGCTGCGCAGGAAGATGTCGGGCAGCGTCTTGTTGCCGTTGGTGGCATCGGCGTTCTTGAGGTTGAACGGAGCCCTGGTGCCGATCGGGATGGGGTTGATGTTCGCCGTCAGGTTCTGATTGTAGGCCCAATTTCCCGTATAGCCGACATCTACTATGGTGCCGGCGCCGATGCTGCGCTGCACGTTCAAGCTGGTGTTCTGAACCCGGTCGAAGGGAACGTTCTTATCGGAAGGCCACATGGTGGGGCCGGAGGGACCGATCACCAGGTTGTTTCCGGTGCCGGCGATCTGGGCAAAGGTGGTGTAGTTAACCTGCGGCGTATAGGCGAAGGGCGCCTGACCCGACAGGTTATAGATCTGGTTGCCATCCAGGCGATTGTAGAAGATACCGAAGCCGCCGCGCAGCGCGGTCTTACCATCGCCGGACAGGTCATAGGCGAAGCCGACGCGGGGCGCGGGCACAACCGGTCTCTGGTGGTACGCCTCAGTCGGGTTACCGTTGGCCCCCAACAACTGCATGCCGGCAGCCGGATTGCCGCTATTGGGAACAAACAACCCGATGTAGGCAACTGGAGCCACGGTGTTGTTGAGCGGATCCAGTGCCACGCGCTTTCCGGCGCTCGTGCCTGGGATATAGATGCGCGGAATATCCGACGCCTTATAGAGCGAGGGCACAAAATTGGAGAAGGTGTTGTTGATATCCACCTGCGGCGTCTGGTGATAGAACCGCACACCAATGTCCAGAGTCAGCCGCTGGTTGACGCGCCAGTTATCCTGCACGTAGAACTCGGCGTTCCAGTACGCGTCGTTGAACACGGCGCGCGCCGTCTGCTGGCTGTAGCTATCGACATATCCCAGCAAGCCGTTGGCATAACCGTCGCCGGTATTGTTGACGCCGTTGAGGGAATCGGAAGAGAAGTTGTAGTTGCCGGCGTAACCGCCACCCGCGGGCTGGATCTTGTTGTTCTTTTCAATGTAGGCGCCGATCTTAACGGTGTGCTTGCCCCACACCTTGCTCAAGTTATCGGTGAAGGCCCAGATCGTATTGAAGTTCTCATACGCACCGGCCGAGGTGGAATTCTTGGTGTAACTCATCGAGTTAGTGGGCGGCGAGCCGTAGCTGAACTGCGGCATCAGGTTCTGGTAACCGTTGGTCTTCGAGGAGCCCGGCAGGTTGGTGGTGGGGAGGGCGAAAAGGGTCGCCGGATTGTTAATCAGGGCGCGATCGGAGCTGGCATAGTTATCCATCGAATAATACGACCATGTGTTCCAACTCTTGCCGACGGTGAACTCGTTGATCAGCGTGGGCGAGATGGAGTAAGTGAGGGTACCGGAATAGCCGTGGCCCGGGTTCGGGTGATCCACCGGAGCGACGCCCTTGTCGCCCAGAGTCCCGCCCGTGCCCTTGGAGAACTGAACGCCCTGGTAGAGCGCGATCAGATCGTCATGGTCGTTGATGTAGCGCACATAGCCAGTCAGCTTGGAGGTGACGTAGGTATCGACGCGGAGCACGTCGTTGCGCCGCGGGTGGGCGGCGCTGGCCGCCTCGAAGTAATTCACGATGTTGGCCTGCGACCCGGTGCCGCTGAAGTTGGGCAACGGGAAGTAATTGAGCATGGCCTGGCCGGTCTTATCGATGCGGTTGGTGGGGATCACGTTGCCCGGGAACGGCGAGTTAGTGGAGGGATCGGTGATGGTGATAAGTAACCCATTGTTCTGACGGCTCTGCGACAAATCCCCGTTGCGCTCCAGCGCGGTGGGCGTGTACTTGTTCTGGATTCCGCCGGTTACAAACTGTCCCGTGTATTCCTGGGACCAGAAGAAGAACAGCCGGTTCTTCTGCCGGTTGAACACTTTCGGGATGAAGACAGGACCGCCGATACTGTAGGTTTCGACGTTGAAACGGTACGGCGAAATCTGCGAGATGGGTACGTTGAGAGCATTTCTCCCGTTCCGGTTGTTCTGCCAGAGCTGGGCGTCAAACCCCTCGTGCCGGTGATTCCAGGCGGCGGTGCCGTGGAAATCCTTGGTGCCGTTCTTGGTGACGACGGTGATGGTGCCTCCGCCGTTGCGTCCGAATTCGGCCTGATAGTTTGAGGTGAGGACTTTGAGTTCCTGGATGGCATCCATGTTCGGCTCGTAGTGCAGCGTGGTGTTCGAGCCGGTATCCATATCCGTGATGCCGTCTACCGTGAAGTTTTTCTGCGTATTGTTATTGCCGTTGATGTAGATGCCGTTGATGGCGCTGGCGGAAGCTACATCCCGATTGGCGGTATCGATCACGCCCGGCACCAGCCTGAGGTAGCCAAACACATCGCGGCCTTTCAGCGTGATGTCGTTCAACTGTTTGCCATCGATGGTCTGCGCCTTTTCGGAACTCGCCAACTGGATCGGCGTGGCTTCCGCGGTGATGGCGATGGTGTCGGTAGTGGCGCCCAGCGTGAGCGTGAGCTTGCCCACGTCGCGGGTTTCCTGCGCCGCCAGAGTAATTCCCTTTTCCGTGATGTTCTTAAAACCGGTAACTGTAATCGACAGGGAGTATTCCCCTGGCGTCATATTCAGGAACCGGAAGGTTCCCGAATTGTCGGTTGTGGAAGTGCGGACAGCCCCGGTTTCGGTATCGGTTGCGGTAACTGTGGCGTTGGGAACGACGGCACTGCTGGGATCCAGAACGGTACCTACCAGCGAGCTGGAAACCGTTTGGCCGAACAGGCAACTACTCAGAAACATTAGCGCGCAGATCGACTGTGCGCGAAGTCGAAGCGACATAGCTTGCTCTCCCCTCTTGTGAAGCGTTAAAAGCGAGTCCCACCCTGCAAAACGGACGCTCGTCCGCACAGGCAGACAAGCGGCCACGTTCTGGTGTTAGAAGTTACTCCAACTCAAGACAATAAGCAAGGGAAATATGTAAGGTCAGGCGCATTGACTTACCGCAAGCGGTTACAATGCACAGTATTCTCACTCGTAACGCAGCGCGATCATCGGGTCGATCCTGGTGGCGCGGCGCGCCGGGATGTAGCCGGCGAGAGCGGTAATCGCCAGCAGGATCGCCGTAGACCCGGCGATGCTGAGCGGATCCTGCGGGGTGAGTCCGTAGAGGAAACTCGCCAGCAGGCGCGTGAGTGCCAGCGCGGCGGGGATGCCGATCAACGCGCCAGTGCCCACCATGAGGACCGTCTCGCGCAAAATCAGCCACAGGACTTCACCGGCGCGCGCGCCGAGTGCCATACGAATGCCGATTTCGCGCACGCGGCGCGCCACGGCGTGCGCCATGACGCCGTACAGACCCAGCGCGGCGAGCAGCAGGGCGAGCACTCCGAAGAACCCGCCGAGGGTGGTCAGCATGCGCTCCTGCGCGATATTGTTGTCGAACTGGTCCGCCATGGTGAGAGTTTGCAGCACCGGGATGGCGGCATCCAACCGGGCGGCCTC
>JADGNS010000500.1 GCA_017883355.1 Candidatus Solibacter sp. | reverse complement strand
CATCCCGCCGCGGCCACCGCCGCCGCCGCCCATGCGCATGGCGCCGCCACCGCACATGCCGCCGCCAGGGCCGCCCCGACCGCCACCGCCGCCCGGACCGCCGCCACCGGGACCACCCATGCCGCCGCCGGCGGGCATGGCATTATTGCCGCCGCGGCGCGCGCCGAAGCCGAAGGTGCGGGCCACGCGCACGTTCAAGGAGACCAGCCCGGCGCCGGTGAGGTAGTCGCGCGGCACCAGGTTAGTAGTGACACCCGGGATGGGATTGGTGCAGAAATCGCCCAGCAGCGTCATGTCCGCGGTGCCGCAGGACGACGTGGCGAAGGTCGGGCGGGCGTTCTTCAGCGTGTTGCCGTAGATGTCGCGGCCCAGCACGACGTCGTACGGAGAGCCGGATTGAATCGTTACGAATGGGCTCATCCGGATGTTGAGCGGTGCCACCACCGAGCCTACCAATTGGAAGCGATGGCGGCGCTCCAGCGAAGAGCGTCCCCAATCCTCCGCGAAATTGTACGGATCGGTCGGCGTGCCGGGCAGGTCCATCGAGTGGTTGAACTGGTAGTTGCCGAACAGCGAAACATTTTTGCTGAAACGCGTGTTGAAGTTCGCCATCAAAATGTTCTGCCGCATCATGCCGCCCGATTCGTACTCGAAGAGATTGCCCGCGGCCAGGCCGTAGGGGCGCACGCCGCTGTTCGGCTGGCCGGGAATGTAGGTGCCCGGAAGCGGCGTGTTGATGGGCACCGTCTGGTTCAGGTGCAGCGCGCGCGTGTTGGTGTAGGTGACCGCGACGGTGGTGTTGCGCGGCAACTGCCGCTCCACGCCGATGGCGGACTGCACCATGTAGTCGGAGCGCAGGTTGGGATCCAGGCGATAGATGCTGTTCTGCGCGGGGCTGAGGTTGGCCAGCGAGGGAGCGTTGGGAAATGTGTCCGGATTGGTGACGGTATAGGAAAGCTGGTTGACGCCGTTGAGCAGCAGGGCGCGCTCCACCAGGCTGTCGGAGACGCGGTCGTAAAACATGCCGAAGCCGCCGCGGATGACGGTCTTCTGCCGGCCGTTCTTAGCGCTTCCGGGCGCCCAGGCGAAGCCGATGCGCGGCGCGAAATCGCCGTGATCGCTGATATTGGTTTGCCATTCGTAGCGCAGGCCGTAGCTGAAGGTCAGGTTCGGGCGCACGCGCCAATCGTCCTGCGCAAATGCGCCGAGATCGTATTGGTGGATGCTCGCGTAGGGGTTGCCGGAGTCGATGTTGAACTGCGACGCCCCGCCGCCCAGTTGGCGGATCTGGGCAGCGGTGAAGCCGGCCTTCTGTAGCACGAGAGTCCGCGTGTACTGATCCACCGCGGAGAGCGTGGTCAGCACCGGGTTGCCGCTCGGGTCGGTCACGATATTGTTGTTGCCGTCCAGCAGGGGCGCCGATGCACCATCGAAGGAGAATACACCGCCGAAGCCGCTGGGCGACAGACTGCGGTCGCTCTCGCGGCGCGCGCGGAGTCCGTATCGGAACGTGTGGGTGCCGTGGGAAATGGAAGTGTTGTTCTGCAATTCGAAGTGTTGGCGCGTATCGAGGTTGGTGCCTTCGTTGGCGCCGCCGCTGGTGAATGCGCCGGATACGCTCACCTGCGGCAGCAGGTTGCCGATTTGACTGCTGTAGTTGCGGGTGTACTGCAAACGCGTTTCGTTGACGACCTTCGGATTGACGATCCAGGTCTCGGTGAGCATCAGGTTCTGATTGTTGCCCGTCGAGTTGAAACCGGTCTGCGCGTAGGGCGCGGGCAGGCGGTAGCCGCCGATGCCCATGTTCTCGCGCGAGTTCCAGCCGTATTCGAAGCGCGCTACCAGCGTGTGGTTGGTGGAGAGTTGATAGTCGAAGCGCGGCCCGATGCTGGTGCGCGTATTGGGGGTCACCACGGCTTCCTGAATGCGCGATTGCAGGAAGGAATTGGGGTCCACGTAGATGGCGTCCACCAGCGCGTTATCGGTGATCTGGCGGCGGTTGAAATCGAAGAAGAAGCTGGCGCGCTTGCCCAGCGGGCCGCCGATATTGCCGCTGAACATGCGGCTGGAAAAATCCGGTTTGTTGGTGGAGATAGGGTTGCGCGAGTTGAACATGCCCTCGCTGTCATTGAAGCCCAGGCTGCCGCGAACCTTGTCGCTGCCCGGCTTGGTGAGAATTTCGATGCGGCCGAAACCGAGCTTGTCGTACTCGGCGGAGAACGGGTTCTGGTTGATGCGGATCTCACGGATGGATTCCTTGGGCGGAAGCTGGCCGCCGCTGAAGCCATCGATGTAAATGGAGCCGCCATTGGGACCGGCGCCCGGTCCGGCGAGCGCCTGCAAGGCGTCGGAGAGATCGTCGGGGTCGTCGGGGAGGGCGGCCAGGTCTTCGCCGCGCAGCACCAGCGCGGTCGCGTTATTGTCGGGTTCCACGCTGAGGGCGGTGCTGGACTGCTCGGCAACGGTGATCTCCTGCTTCTCCGTGGCCAGCACCATCTGGATGGGCAGCACGAGATTGCCGCCGGCGGTGACGTTCACCGGCTTGTTGATGGGCGCGAAGCCGGGGAAGGCGACCTTGACGGTGTACGGTCCGGGGGCCAGCCCCTGAAACACGTAGCTACCGTCGACCTGGGTCTGCGCGGTTTTGGTGACGCCTTTGCCGGTGAGCGTGACGTTGGCCGCGGGGATGACCCCGCCCGAATCGTCGGTCATGGTGCCGCGTAACGTTCCGGTTCCGGTTTGGGCTATCGCGCTCGAGATGCATACGGCGACCGCCAGCAGACGAAAACAAATATGACGCGATTTGGGCATAGCTCTCCTCAATGGTTGTTGCCTCTCAGGTGTTGGATCCGTTCGCCTGGTGCGAGTTAGTTCATTACTGCCCGGTGTCTCCGCCACCGCCCAGATTCCAGCCGCTCATGATGTCGCGGGTGGCGGTGGGGGAGGCCGTCAACAGGGGTTCGACCCCTGCAAGCAACGTGATTGCGGTGACCCGCCCGGGGTCCGTGCCCTGGGTGGTGGAAACCATGATGGCGTCACCGGGTTTCAGTTCGGAAATCGGCATGGCGGGGAGACTATCCAGCATCTGGCCGACGTCGCCGCCCCGGCCCGCTCCGGTGGGCGGTCCGCCGGCGCTCTCCCCTTGCTGGGCGCCCGGCGCATAGCGGCGGGCCAACATGCGCGCCGCCTGTTCGGGCAGTTTGCGCATTTCGGAATTGGCATCGACTTTGATGGTCAGCGATTTCTTGGTGGCGAGATCCTTAACGGTCAACTCGCCGTTCTGCGGATTGATCGCCGTGATGGTGGCCGCAATCTGGCGGAACGACCCGGAGACGATCTTTTCGGCCTGGATAAAGACGCCATCGCCGCTCTTGTTACCCAGCACACGCAACTGGTCGCCGGTCTGGATCTCCGCCAGCGTGGAGGGCTTGGCGTCGCTGAAACGGGCCGAATCGAGTGAGTAGCGCTGGTAGGAAGTCTTCTCGGAGGGCTGCACGGTGAAGGTGCGCGATCCGCTCTTAATAGTGACCGTCTTGGCGGCAGCGTCGATCGCCGTCACCGTGCCGGTGGCGCCGCGTTTCTTCCAATCGTCCTGATCTTTCTGCTGCAGCCCGGCGACATCGCTCTTGCTCATGACCAGCACGGCGGTGGCAGCCCAGGTCTTGGGGTCGGCCGGAGCGGGGCCGATGACCACGGCGCGATCCCCGGCGCTCAAGGTGGCCAGTGCGATCCTGGTACCCTTCTTCGGGTCGGTTTCGCCCGGCGGAATGCGCAGAATCAGCGTGCGGTCCGTAGTGGTCACCAAGACGTCCTCGCCCTTATCGCTTCGCAAAGCCAGTTGTTGCGCGCCGGAGTTGACGCTGGTGACGGTGCCGGAGAGTTGGGCGCGGTTGGCGGCGGGCGGCGTCTGCGCCCGAGCGGTGGACCCGGAGAGTGCCCCGGCTGCAATGGCAAGAATTGCCACCCTGGCGGCAAGAGACTTCAGTTTTTCCCTTCGAGGCATTAGTTCTGATTGCATGGGCGAGCCGTTCCGGGGGCCGGTTACTCGCCCAATCGAGCTATCGCGCGCTAGCCCCATGGTACTGGAAAATGGCGGTCCCCGGGACGCCGCGTGCCGGAAAGGCCACGCTGCCGGGAACGATGTCACCACGGGGGTGCAAAGTGCGTCTATAGAGGTGAATGCCCGATTGGTTGATCTTTATTCTGCTTCCGGCAGGCTACTTTGCCGTGATGCGCTGGGTGCTGCCGAAGTTCGGCGTGCCTACTTGAATGTCCGACTCTTGCGGGACCGGGTCACGGTCCCAAGAAAAAGGGGCGGACCAACTGCGTCCGCCCCAGTAGTGGTTGAAAGGTGCCGGGTACCTAGAACAAGAAGCGCAGGGTCATCTGGAGACGGCGCGCGTAATTGTTCATGGTGGAGGCGCTGATCTGCCCGAAGCCGGTGTCCTTCACGGTCTGCGCGGTGGTCACCGTCATGCTGGGGTTCGGGAAGTAGGGATGGTTGGCGGCGTTGAGCGCCTCAGCGCGGAACTCGATGCTCTTACCTTCGCTGATGCGGGTCTGTTTGATCAACGCGATGTCCAGGTTGTTCTGGCGCGGTCCACGGATGGTGGAGAAGCGGAACGGCCAGGTACGAACCTGATTGCCGAGCAACTGCTTGGTGGAATTCGTTTCGAAGTTGGCGACGTTGAACCAGTGGTCCGGAGACCTCTGGTCGAGCGGCAACATAATGTTGGACGGGTCTCCGTAGTAGATCGAGTTGCCAAAGGGCAGCGCGAAGCCGCTCTGGATACTCCAGATACCGGAGA
>JADGNS010000499.1 GCA_017883355.1 Candidatus Solibacter sp. | reverse complement strand
GCACGATGACGCTATCTCGTTTTCACTCGGCGCTTTTTGGGCTGTCGGCCCTGGAATACCACACGATTCGCGGTTCGATTCCCCGTTCCTTTCGAGCCTCGCTGCTCTTGCTGACGATGTGTGCCGCGCCGCATCTGCGCGCACAAGCGGCCGGCGCGCCGCCCGATCCAGCGCCCGTCGTGCCGGATTGGGCGCTGCCGGGTTCCGCCACGCACAAACAGGTACCGCCGCCGGCGGATTTCCACCGGCCGAGCCGGAATTTCGATACGCCGATCGGCGTGTTTGAGGGCCAATCCGACATCGGCGGCGCGCTTGTTCCCGGCAGCGCCAGCTACGACGCCGGCACGAAACAGTACACCATCAACTCCGCCGGATACAACATCTGGTACCAGCGCGATGAGTTCCGCTATCTCTGGAAGAAGATCTCCGGCGACGTTTCGCTGGCTGCCGACGTGGCGTTCCCGGATCCCAAGGGCTATGGCGACCGCAAGGCGGTCCTGGTGATTCGCCAGAACCTGGATGACGATTCCAAGGAAGCCATGCTCGGCGAGCACGGTGTCGGGATGATCCACCTCGCACAGCGTCCGGAAAGAGGTGCGAACCTTAAGGATATGCAGTACCGTTTCGGGGGCATGCTCGCCAATGTCCGCGCCAAGCGCGTCGGAATCGAAAAGCGCGGCGATTCCATCGCCATCTTTGTCAGCCTGGAGGGCGAACCTATGCAGCAGCTCGGACCGCCGATTACCCTGCACTTCGACGCACCTTTCTATGTGGGGATCGGCTTCTGCTCGCACTTGCCGGACAAGTCCGATAGCGCCGTGCTTTCTAATGTCCTTCTCGAGAACTCCGCGGGAAAGGTGCGCTAATGCGACAACTCCTGCTGATTTGCCTGCTGGCCGGTTCGGCATTCGCTCAGGCCGGCAAACTGGGCGCCTTCACCAGTTCCGACGACATCGGTGCACCGCCGATGAAAGGTTCCGCGGAGTTTGACGCGGCCACCGGGTACTACAAGATCACCGGCTCCGGCACCGACATCTGGGGCAAGGCGGACCAATTCCGCTATTTATGGCGAGAGATGTCGGGCAATTTTTCGGTCACGGCTACGGCCGAATTCCTGACGGAAGGAAACGATCACCGCAAGGCCGGCATCATGCTCCGCCAGTCCACGGACACCGATTCCCCGTACTGCGATCTGGTGATCCACGGCAACGGGATGCCGGGGGTTCAGTTCCGCAATGCCAAGGGCGACAATACCAACACGGTCGATTTTCCGATCGAAGGTCCCGGAACGTTCAAGCTCAAGTTGGTGCGGCAGGGCGCCACGATCACCGTGTCCGCTGCCAGGAAGGGCTCGCCATTGCGGGAACTCGGGCATACCAGCAGTCAGCTGGGAAGCCCGGTATTGATCGGACTCGCCGTCAGCTCGCATACGCAGGCAGCCTCGAATACAGTGGTGTTCTCGGATGTCTCGGTAGAACAACTGGCGCCGCCGGCCGAGAGGAAACAATAACCATGCGTCCACTCCTGCTCACTTGCCTGCTGGCAGCTTCGGCCTTCGCGCAAGGCGAAAACCTGGGGCCATTCACCAATTCCGGCGACGTCGGCAACCCTGCGAAGAAAGGGTCCACGGTGTTTGACGCCTTAACCGGACAGTTTCGGATCACCGGTTCCGGCGCCAACATCTGGGCCAAGGAAGACCAGTTCCAGTACGTCTGGAAAGAGATTTCTGGCAACTTCGCGGTCACGGCGACAATGCAGTTTCTCGGCCAGGGAGCGGACCACCGCAAGGCGGGGATCATGCTCCGCCAGTCCCTGGACGCCGATTCGGCATACGGCGACATTGTGATCCACGGCAACGGGATGCCCGGGATTCAGTGGCGGAGCAACAAGGGCGAAAACACCAACGCGTTCGATCTCCCGTTCGATGGTCCGGGGAAGTTCACGCTCAAACTGGTTCGCAACGGTGTCGGGCTGAGCGTATCGATCGCCAAGGACGGCGCGCCGCTGAAGGATGTCGCGCGCACCGAGGTGACGCTGCGAAACCCGATCCTGGTCGGGCTCGCAGTCTGCGCGCATCAAGCGGACGCATCGCTGACGGTGGTGTTTTCCGATGTGTCGGTGGAACAACTGGCGCCGCCGGCCGGCAAGAAACAATAGCGCGTCGACCGCTCGTATCGTCCTAAGTCTGTAACCGCGAGCCCCGATGGTATTATCGCAATCGGCGCCGCACTCAACACGATCCTCGGAGAGCGAAACGCCAGGCAATCTGTTTCGATAGTCGCGCGGCGGCGGCAGGCACTATGATTCGGGTGCTTATTGCCCCGTCCGCTTGCGGATGCCTTCGCCAATGGGGCCTTCGTGGTGGAGGATCGTGTTGAGCCATTCCACCATTTGGCGCTCCCAGTCGGGCACGCCGGCGAGCGTGTGCCAACTGCCCGTTCCGTGCCGACCGTTGGGAATGCGAATAATGTCGCACCGCACGCCCACCTTCTGGAGCGCGCTCTGAAGATTGGTGGCTTCGGTGAAGGGAATGTACTCGTCCCGATCGCCTAGAATCTGTAGAAAGGGCGGCGCACTCTTGCTGACGTAAGTGATCGGGGACGCTTCCCGCAGCGCTTCCGGCTCTCCCTTCTGCTGGATCAACGGATCCAGTAGGGCGTGCACGTCCCGATTCAAGGGAACCGTGGCGAAACTGCTTTGCGCAAAGAGAGTGACCACCGCCCGCGGCCTGGCGCTTTCGCGGTCCACCGGATCCTTTGCAGCCGGAGTTCCTGCCGCATTCAACAGGCCCACCATGTTGCTGAGAAAGCCCCCAGCGGACCCGCCAATCAGCGCGATTCGTTCTCCGTCCGCATCCCAGTTCTTCGCGTTGTGACGGAGGTAGCGGACCGACCGCTCCACGTCGTACACCATGTACGGGTATGGATATTTGGGGGCAAGACGGTAATTGATGGAGAATACCGCGTATCCGGCCGGGGCAAGGAAGTCTGCGCAGTAAGCTTCGCTGCCGCTCGTGCTGTCGCCACGCTGATAGCCGCCCCCATGCACGATAATGGCAATCGGATGGGGCCCCGGACCCTTGGAGGCGTAGTAGTCCATCGTGAGTTTCTCACCGTCCGCTTCGCCATAGACCAAGCCCTTCGCGGTGGGCGTCGGTGTGTCCGCAGCGGGCATGCGCGCAACGAGGAGGAGCAATCCAGCCCCTAAGGCGATTGATCGACAGAGCAACATAACCGGATTATGGCACGCGAACCTCCCCTCACGCCGGCTCCGCAGGACATCGTTACGCCCCTCCGGCTCTAGGCCTCCACGCTCCCACATTGCACGCGACGCCGCTCCCACTTGGGCCGCTCGGGCCCTTCGGTGTATGATTGAGTTGTTTCAGATCTGAAATTGCCGAGGTGAATGTGAAGAAAACAGCCGACGATCAGACCCCAGGCCGGCGCGCCTTTCTTAAGCTCGGTGGAACTACGGCCGCCGGTCTTTTGGCGCAGCAGACGGCAGGGGCACAACAAGCTGCCGCCCCGCCCCGGCCGCCCAACTCCACCCCGGCAATGCCGACACGTAATCTGGGGCAAACTGGGTACAAAGTCGGATTATTCAGCCTGGGCGGACAGGCCGCTCTGGAACGCCCCAATAACCATGCAGTCGCCGTGCCGATTATCGAACGGGCGCTCGATCTCGGCGTGAACTACGTCGATACCTCTTCGATCTACGGCGGGCCCGAGCGCTGGAGCGAACAATACGTCGGCGAGGTCATGCGCCGCCGCCGGACGGAAGCCTTCCTGGCCACGAAGACGAAGGAACGCACACGCGATGGATCGCTTCGAATGCTGGAGCAGTCCCTGAAGCTGCTTCAGACGGACCATATCGACCTCTGGCAACTGCACGATATCGGTTTGACCGAAGACGTGGAGGCCGTATTCGCCAAGGGCGGCGCCATGGAAGCCTTGCGCCAGGCCCATGAGCAGAAGATCGTACGTTACCTGGGCATCACCGGTCATTACCGCCCCGATGCCCTCGAATTGGCGATCCAGCGTTTCCCGTTCGATACGATCCTCCTGGCAGTGAACGCAGCGGACAAGCACCACTTCAGCTTTATCGATCGGCTGCTGCCGCTGGCCGTGGAAAGGCGAATGGGCATTATCGGCATGAAGGTCCCAGGGCGCGGACGCCTCCTCTCCACCTGGACGCCGCCACCCCTGGAGCAGCAGAGACGTTCCTGGGAAGGCGCGGTGATCGCCACCACCCCGGGGCCGCTGCGCATGCGCGAGGCCATGAACTACGCGCTCTCACTGCCGGTAAGCACGGTAATCGTCGGCTGCGATTCGATCCCGCAATTGGAAGAGAATGTGCAGCTCGCGCGCGACTTCACGCCGCTCAGCGATGCCCAGATGGTGTCGCTCTCCGCTCGGGCGGAACCGGTTGCCAAACAGGCACTGTTCTTCCGATTCGTCAGCCGCGCTTAAACCTTTGGCAAACGTGTTCCTATCGAGGCAGAAAGTCTTCGATCGGAATGTCTTTGTCGAATTCCTTGATCATGATGTTCCGGTAGAATATTTCCGCGGTTTCCGACTGGAGGCCGATGATCCCTTCCTTGGCGGTCAGTCCCGTCGCCAGATTCACGATTTCACCGTTCAGCTTGTGGATGGAGTATTGGTCGCCCATAACGATCGCTTCGCAGAGATTCCATTGACCGTCCAACCCGTGAACTTTGGCGCCTTTCTTTGCGTAGTGCTGCCCACTTTTTCTGGATTGCAGGCGGCCCCCTTCACCGGGTAGCAGGAACGTGCCATCCTTGTCGGCGTACCACT
>JADGNS010000498.1 GCA_017883355.1 Candidatus Solibacter sp. | reverse complement strand
CGACCGGGGGACGGGCCGTAGTTGTTTTATGGGTAGCTATTTCTCCCAGGCGCCGGTGCGGTACGGCGTGGCGGCGAGAAGCGGGTCCAGGGGGTCCGCCCCACCAATCCCACAGCTAATGGGTTGTGAGAAACGAGGGCTGGCTAGATCACGGCGCGCAGGGGGCGGTAGCGGCGGCAGGCGCGTAGGCCGATCAATTCGGCGACCTCTCCCAGCAGGTTGGGCAGGTTCTCCGTGTAGATCGAGAGGTTGTGACGGCCCGGCGCCGGGCGGCCCTTGCGGGAAGGTTCGTAGGAAGTCACTTGGGCGGTGGCCGGACGGTAGTCCTTGACGCGGGCATAGGCCAGGACATTGCGCGGCACGTTGGTGTCGCTGAGCACCAGCGCATACCGTCCTTCGTCTAATTTCGAGAGGGCTTCCGCCGGAGACGCGGCCACGTCCACGGAGTATCCGCCGGCTTGCAGAATGGTCTGCAAAGCCAATCGGGGTGCAAGATCGCCGTGCACCAATAAGACCCGGGCCAAGTCAAGGGCCCGACCGGAACCGCTGTTGCTCGTAGGCAAGCTGGGTGCCTTTCGCATCTTGTGTCTAGCTATACTGTACTCGAGAACAGGAGATTTTCACCCTTTTTTTTCAGTGGATTGGTCGGATCTCGCCCATGACGCACAGGCGCGGCGGCTTCAGGCCAGGACGCCCATACGGCCCTGCTGGTAGTCATCCACCGCTTGAACCAGTTCCTCCTTGCTATTCATTACAAACGGGCCGTAGCGGGCCACAGGCTGCCCGATGGGTTCCCCGGCGAGCAGCAGGAGGCTAAGCCTGGCCGGCCCCGGGTTGGCGATCCGCACTCCTTCCCCTCCGCGGTCGAACAGAACTACCTGCTGGTTCTGGGCCACGATCTTGTTGAATTCTCCCGTGCCTTCAATCACATACGCGAAGGCGTTGCGGCTCTTGGGAATCGCCTGCTCGAACCCGGATCCGGGTTCGAGGGTGAGGTGCAGATAGAGGATCGGGATCCGTGTCTCGATGACACCCTTGGTGCCCAGGGTCTCGCCGGCGATCACCTTGGCGGTTACCGTGGCCTCCGGGTTCCGCACCACCGGAATGGCCGACGCGGGTGTGTCCTGGTAGCGCGGCGCGGTCATCTTGTCTTTCTTCGGCAAGTTCACCCAAAGCTGGAAGCCTTGCAGTGTACCTCCATCACGCACAAGGGTTTCGCCCGGCAGCTCGGAGTGCACCAGACCGCTTCCCGCGGTCATCCACTGGACGTCGCCCGGACGGATCGTTTCATGGTTGCCCCAGGAGTCCCGGTGCTGCATTTCGCCGTCCAGGAGGTAGGTCACGGTCTCGAATCCGCGATGCGGATGGGGCGGGAATCCACGGGCTTCGCCGGGCGCCAGGGAGGTCGGCCCGAGGTGGTCCAGCAGCAGGAACGGGTCCAGGTCCATGAGTTCCGCGCCGGGGAAGGCGCGGCGCAGGGCGACGCCGTCTCCGTCTTGGGAGGGAGCGGCGGTGAAAACCTTGGTTACGGATCGAGGGGTCATCTGGGTCATAGGATTTATCTCCACGTCAAGATAATTGATGCTATTCTTGGAGTAAGGATTCAACGTGGAAGCGACTGGTATTCACCTGTGGTTGGTCTTATGGAAGGCATGCGAGGCGGTGCGCCGCCACGCCGAACGGCACATCCACTCGCTAGGCTTGGGGTTCTCCGATTTTGCCGTGCTGGAGGTGCTGCTGCACAAAGGACCGACCGCGGTGAACACGATTGGGGAACTGGTACACCTGACGAGCGGATCGATTACGGCGGCGATCGACCGTCTGGAGCGGAAGTCGCTGGTGGCGCGGTGCACCCACCCATCGGACCGGCGGGCACGGGTGGTCCATCTGACGGAGGTAGGGAGAAAACTGATCGAGTGCGCGTTCGCGGATCATGCGGCCGCGATGGAAACTGCCACCAGTGGGCTGACCGCGGCGGAGCGGGGCGAGGCGGTGGCGCTGCTGAAGAAGCTGGGGCTGAGCGCGCAGACTGAAGGTGTCAATCCCCGTAGGGGCGCGGCAGGCGTCATGATAGAGACATGACTCAGTTGCGGGAACGCTGGGAAGGCGTGTCGCTGCCCGGGGATTATCTTCTCGAAAAATGGATGGGCGGCGACGATGCCGGCGGATTTTTTGAAACTGCACGCTCCGCCGATGGCCGCCGCGCGGTGGTGAAGCTGGTTCGGGAGTCAGCGGCGGATGGCGCCGTCCGGCTCGCACTGTGGGAGCGCACGCGCGCCGTGCGGCATCCGAATCTGCGCGAGTTGCTGGATTGCGGGCGCGCCGAAGCCGGCGGTGAATCGGTTGTCTACGCGGTGTTTGAATCCGCCGACGATACGCTGGCCGCGGCGCTCGGGCGGTCGCCCCTCGCGGAAGCGGAAGCGCGCGAAGTGCTCGCCGCGGTTCTCGGTGCGCTGGCCTGCCTGCGGGTTAAGCGTCTGGCGCATCCCGCGCTCGACCCGGATCAGGTGGTTGCCGTGGGCGAGCAGATCAAGCTGTCCACGGATGCCTTGCACGACGTTCCGGCAGACACGCCGTACACGGACCAGGTGCGCGCATTTTGGTACAAGATCTCCCCGTGTACGGCGGCGCGAAGTGCGGACATCCTCGCCCAGGCCTTGGGCGGGGAGGCCACTACCGGGCCGGCGGGGAACGCGGCCCCGGTCGTGAGCCCGCCCATGGTGGCGCCCGCCTCCGATTCCCCATCCGCTCCGCCCAAGCGTTTTCCGAAGTGGATCCTGGTGGGCGCGGCCGGAGTCGTACTGGTGATCCTTGGTCTCAATCTCCGCCGCGCTCCCGAGGCGGCGGTGCCACCGGCTCGTACGCCCAGCAGCGTCGCGACCGTCGCGCCCGCGGTTTCCAACGCGAGTCCCGCGGAGGAAAGCAGTCCCAAGCCGGCCGTCAAGCCGACGGTCAAGCAGGCGGTCAAGCCGGCGCGGGGCGCCAAGGCCATGTGGCGGGTGATCGCCTTCACTTACCTGTCGCGCGATGCCGCCGCCAGGAAGGTGGATCAGGTCAACCAGGGCCATCCGGATTATGCGGCCACGGTGTTTGAGCCGAAGGACAAGAAGGGCTGGTACCTGGTGGCGCTCGGCGGCTTCATGATCCGCGAGGACGCGGTGCGCTTGCAGAAGAAGGCGCGGAGCGAGGGGCTGGCGCGCGATGTCTACATACACAACTACGTGGAATGAGGCGGGGCGCCGGGGCCCCGAAAGGCTACGCTACTAGAGGCTGTGGCAGAGGTGGCAGCCGGCGTCTGGGGCAGCGGCGGGGGTATGACCATCGACCGCCGGACCGGCGTGCGCCAGCAGTACGGTGGCCTTGCCGGCATTTGCCTGGAAGGGTACGCTAGCCCCGCCGTCACAGCGGAGGAGCCTCGCGCCGGCCGGTTGTCCGGCTTCGCGGTGCAGCCAGGCGACGGAGACGACAGGATCGCTGGAAGTGGATTCAACGGCCTCTAAGTCGCGCAACGCCCGCGCGCGTTGGTGCAGGTCGAGCGCCGCGGTGCGGTTGGCCGCATAGCCGCCGCCGATGACCAATACGACCGCGGCAGCCACCGCGAGCACCACGCGGGGAAACTCCCAGCGCTTAGCGGGCGCGAATCCCAGGCGAACCCGGAGGTTGGCGGGCGCCGCCAACGGGGCCAATCCGCGCGCCAATTCCCTTTCCAGCCAGTCAGACATGCGAGCTTCCTTTCAGATGCGACAGCCGCCGCCCCAGCGCCTTGTGGGCGCGATTGAGGCGCGACGCAACGGTGCCGATGGAGCAGCCCAGCACCGTGGCGATTTCTTCGTAAGCGAGTCCCTCGGTATAACGGAGCACCACCACGATGCGCTGGTCGGCGGGCAGTTTCTCGACGGCGCCCTGCACCCGGCCCTGCATCTCGGAGTGCAGCAATCCGTGCAACGCGTCGCCCGGGGCGCGCAGCAGCGCCATGACATCGTCGGCGATGGGGATGAGGCGCCAGGAGCGGCGCTTGTGATCGAGGCAACTGTTGACCACCAGGCGGTATACCCAGGTGCCGAACGAGGAATCGCCGCGGAAGTCCGCCATGGAGGAGAAGAGCTTGAGGAAGGTATCCTGGGCGATGTCCATGGCGAGGGCTTCGTTGCCGCTGAAGCGCAGGGCGATGGAGTAGATCTTGTCCTGGTAGGTTTCAAACAGGGCGTGAAAGGCCTCGCGCTCCCCGCGCCGGCAGCCCTCGATGAGATCCCGATCCGACCCTTGCAGCACCATCCAGGTCATTAGACGATGGTAACGCGGATTTTCTTCCAGGAAAAATGTCCGAGCTTCGCTCGGATGGACAAGGCGGAGCCTTATCCCACTAGAAATGGAGTTTGGCGCCTAACTGGATTTTGCGCGAACTGCTCGATAAGGAGTTGCGGATGCGGCCAAACAGGGAACTGGTGATGTCCGTGGTGGGCGCGGAGAAGCATGGAGTGTTGGTCAGGTTGGTGGCGTCGGCGCGGAATTCGAGTTTGACGCGCTCGGTGATGGGCACGCGCTTCAACAGGGAAGCGTCGAGTTCGTAATAGTGGGGCGCCAGGAAGAAGTTGCGGCCGGTGTTGCCGAGCTGGCCGGCGGCGGGGGCGGAGAATTTGGCGCGTTCGGCGGCATCGAAATACCAGACCAGGCCGGAAGCCGACTCGGTGAAGGCCGATCCATCGCCGCGGTTGCAGCCCGTGCAGTTGGCGGTGGACTGGTTGACGTTGCTGACGGTGTTGGTGCCGGCGAAGGCGGAGAAGGGGCGGCCGCTGGTGACGCGGCCGTAGCCGGTGA
>JADGNS010000019.1 GCA_017883355.1 Candidatus Solibacter sp. | reverse complement strand
GGACCCCGCCCGGCTCGACGCCATCCACCAGATTCTGGACGCCACCGATACCGACCTCACCCGCTTCCAGCAGCGCGGCGGCAAGATCCTCATGTATTTCGGTTGGGCCGACCCCGCCCTCAATCCCATCATGGGCGTGGAGTATTATGAAGCCGTGCAGGCGCGCATGGGACCCGGAACCACCGATTTCTTCCGCCTCTTCATGGTCCCCGGCATGTTCCACTGCGGCGATGGCCCGGGCCCCAACCAGTTCGATACCACCGCCCCGCTCAGCGACTGGGTGGAGCGCGGCGCCGCGCCCCAAACCATCCGCGCCAGCAAGATCACCGGCGGCAACGTGACCCGCACCCGGCCTCTCTGCGTCTATCCCCAGGTGGCCCGCTACAGCGGAACCGGCAGCATCGACGACTCCGCCAACTTCACCTGCGTGAAGCCCTGACGGCGAAGCTGCTAAACTCAAAAGAACCCCGATATGGTCAAGGAAAAAGAACAGCAGCAGAAACAGCCCATGCCGCCCCTCGGCAAATGGATTCCGGCCGTCGCCTTAGGCTGGCTCATCCCCGGCGGCGGCCACTTCCTGCTGAAACGCAACGGCCGCGGCGCTCTCCTGCTGGCCTCCATCACCAGCATGTTTCTCTGCGGCCTGATGATGCAGGGCGCCATGTTTCAGCCGCAAAACGGCGACCTGCTGACCACGCTCATCAATACCGGCGGCTTCATCGGCGATTGCTGTACCGGGATCCTGTACCTGTTGAGCGTCTGCTTCGGCTACAGCCAGGTGGACATCGCCGGACACGTCCACGATTACGGCACCAAGTTCCTGGTCACTGCCGGATTGCTGAACGTCCTGGCCATGGTGGACGCCTATGAGATCGCCGCGGGGAGGAAAGAGTAAATGCCGAAAATGAATCTCTCGCATTTCGAAGCGGCATTCCTGTTCTCGCTGTTCGCCTCCGTAGTCATGGGCGTCGTGACCAAGCGCAACGACCGCGACCGCCTGCACTACGGCCTCTACACCTTCGGATGCTTCCTGCTCGCCCTGTTCGGACTCGGCTGGCTCATGTACCTGGGCCACGGCTAAGTCGCTACCGCTTTCTGCCGTAGGTGACCGTCATCGTGGTTTCGCCGCTGCCCCCGGCCGCCATGATGTGCAGCGTGCGCTTCCCGCTTTCGTCCGCACCCGTCACCATCCCACCGTTATCGGAGATCGCCGACATCTCGACGGTCATGCCCATCTCCTTGAGTTTCGCCTCGTAGTAAGCCGTCACCTTGGACGGAGCGTCGGACGTGGTGAAGGTGACCATACCGCCTTCGCCCATACCGTCGCCGCTGTCGCCCTTGGCCGTGATGTTGCCCTGTGCCTTGGCGCCAGGGTAGGCCGGAACCCACGCCGGCAGTTTGCCTTCACCGCCGCCGATTTCCATATCGGCCACCTCTCCGTTCTTGCCCTTGGCGGAGAACTTCAGCCTGCCCTGCTTCACATCGTCGAAGGAAAACGTGAATTCCTCTCCCGTCTTCCTGTCGCGAATGCGCATCGTCTGCGAACGCGGGTCCGTGCTCAGCACCTCCGCGTCGGGATTGGCCGCCGTGATGATCTTGCCCAACACCAACCCCGGATTATTCACCACGCTATGGGCCACAAAGAGTCCGGTGGCCACCAAGCCGATGATGCCCAACACGAAGAGGCCGACGACGCCGAGCAGAATCCAGACGATGGGGCTGGTCTTGCGCGCCACCGGAGCCGTGCCAGGCGCCCCCCACTGCGCCTGCGGAGCGGCTGGCGGTGCCGCCTGCGGCGCTGCCGGTTGACCCGCGGCTGCGCTCGACGGCGTGCCGCATTGCTGACAAAAAGCGCCCTGAACAGTGGCGCCACACACGGTGCAAAAAGCCATAAGGAATCGGAGCCTCCACCCGACCCCCCACTTTACGCTACCCCGCGCAGGG
Organism: Candidatus Solibacter sp.; assembly: GCA_017883355.1. GTDB lineage: Bacteria > Acidobacteriota > Terriglobia > Bryobacterales > Bryobacteraceae > Solibacter. The sequence goes on along the minus strand of JADGNS010000019.1, from coordinate 12,343 downwards.
AATCAACGCATGAGGCGCAGTGTTGCCCCACAAAAAGCTATTCATCGGCGGCTAATTATGCTCTCTCACTCCCCGAGAGCCCCTCCGCCGCAATTACCGCCTGCCCCAGCGCGATGCCGCCATCGTTGGGCGGCACCTTGCGATGCAGAAAAACCTCGAACCCGCTCCCGCGCAGCGCCCGCGCCGTCAACCCCAGCAATCGCATATTCTGAAACGTGCCGCCGCTCAGGCACACCCGCTGCAACCCGCTCTCCCGCCGCATCCGCAGACACATCTCGTGGATCGCCGCCGCCAGCGTATTGTGAAAACGCGCCGCCACCACCCCAGCCGCCGCCCCCTCCCGCACGATGCGCTCCATCATCGCCCGAAAGTCGATTTCCTCTCCGCCGATATCGAACTCGTACCGTTCCTCGCACGACGGGTCCACAATCGCTTCCAGCTCGATCGCCGCCTGCCCTTCGAAATTCACCTCGGTGCGCAACCCCACCAGCGCCGCCACCGCGTCGAACAGGCGCCCGCAAGAGGACGTCATCACCGTATTCGTCCCCGTCGCGATCATGCGCCGCACCGCCCGCACGCGCGCGTCCGGGACACCGGCGATGCGCTCCAACGTCCCCACATATCCCAGCGCCGAGCGCCACGGCTCGCGCACCGCCGCGTCCCCGCCGGCCAGCGGCACGTAGCGCAGGTGCGCCCTCCGCGTAAACCCCGCGTAGCCCGCCAACAGAAACTCGCCGCCCCAGATCGCTCCGTCCAACCCGTAACCCGTTCCGTCCATCGCCACGCCGATCACTTCGCCCGTCAATCCGTTCTCCGCCATGCACGAAGCGATGTGCGCATGATGGTGCTGCACGCCGATCTTCTCCAGCCCCTCCAACCCCAGCGCGTACTTCGTGCTCAGATACCCCGGGTGCAGATCGTATGCCACCGCCCGCGGGTCAACGCGGAACAGCTTCTTCAGGTTGGCCAGCGTCTCCTCGAAGAAAACCAGCGTCTCGTAATTCTCCAGATCTCCAATGTGCTGGCTCAGGATGGCGTGCGTCCCCTTGGTGAGGCAGAAAACGTTCTTCAACTCGCCGCCGCACGCCAGCAACTCCGGCAACTCGCGGCCCACGTCGAGCGTCTCGGGAGCGTAGCCGCGCGACCGCCGCATCACCCGCTCCTCGCCTTCGAACATCCGCACCACCGAATCGTCGGCCCGCATGTAGATGTCGCGATTGTGCTCCAGGAACCAGTCGGCCACTCCGCCCAGGCGCTCGCGCGCATCCTGGTTGTCCACCACGATCGGCTCCTCGCTCAGATTGCCGCTCGTCATCACCAGCGCCGTGAGCGCAGTAGGACAGACCATCGCCTTTTGTGGTCTGTCACCTTGTAGGCTGTCGGCCAACGCCGCGTCGGAGAACAGCAGGTGATGCAGCGGCGTATACGGCAGCATCACGCCCAGCGTCGGATTGCCCGGAGCGATCCCTTCGGCCAGTCCCGTGGCGCAGGCACTCCTGCCTGCCGCGTCCCCACTCATGGGGACGCTTGCCTTCGACCCTGTGTCGCGCCCGCCAACAGGTGTAGAAACGAGTCGCGACACGGCAGGGGGTGCCCCCTGGGCCAGTGCCTGCGCCACATCGACGCGCGGCAGAATCACGATCGGCCGCCGCGCTCCGCTCAGCGCCCGCGCCGCCCCTTCATCCACCACGCACAGTTCGCGCGCCGCCTCCAGATTCCGCACCATCACCGCGAACGGCTTGTCGCTGCGCCGCTTGCGTGCCCGCAGCCGCCCTACCGCCTCCGCGTTGCGCGCGTCGCAGGCCAGGTGGAACCCGCCCAGTCCCTTGATCGCCAGAATCTCGCCTTCCGCCAGCCGCCGCTGCGCCTCCCGAATCCCGCCGGATAGCGCCGGACCGCACGCCGCGCACGCGTTCGGTTGGGCGTGGAAGCGCCGGTTGGCGGGGTCTTCGTACTCCGCGCGGCATTGGGCGCACATCGCGAAGCCCGCCATCGTGGTGTGCGGACGGTCGTACGGAATGTCGCGGATGATCGTGTACCGCGGCCCGCAGTTGGTGCAGTTCGTGAACGCGTACCCGCGCCGGCGATTGCCCACCTCCATGCAATCGGCCAGGCACTCGGCGCACGTGGCGATATCCGCAGAGACCAGCGCGAACTTGCCCTCCTCCGCCACGCTCGGCAAGATGCGAAACTCGCGCTCGCCGCCCAGGGGCAGGGAAGTCACCACGCGGTCCTGAATCCAGGCCAGTGGAGGATGCTCCCTCCCCAGCGCCTCCAGGAACGCCTCGACCGCCGCGCCTTCCCCCTCCACCTCCGCGATCAGTCCGGAGGAATCGTTCAAAACATATCCCGCTAGGTTCAGCCGCTGCGCCAGATTGTACACAAACGGCCGGAAACCCACCCCCTGTACGATCCCCCGCAACCGCACCTGAATGCGCTGTGGCATGGTCTTCTCTGCGCTTCCTCTGCGTGCTCTGCGCCTCTGCGTTGAAGTGCATGCCCCAGCCGGCGAGCGCCCCCCTACCAGTGTCCGTTACTCAGCACCGTTTTTCTACAGCTCGCGCAGAAATCCGCCCCCTTCACGTCCAGCCGTTCCACCCCGTGGCTCGACGACATCACGCACCGCCAATCCGCGCAGTGACGCAGCCCGAACGTGTGCCCCAGCTCGTGAGCCGCCTCCTTCACCAGGCGCTCCCGATGCAATTCCTCGCGCCGCGGCATCCCGTAGAACTCCTCTTGCAGCCGCGCCGTGGAAACCACCGCGCAGTTCCCGTCCAGTTGCGCTTCCCCAAACACGAAGGTGAGCACCGGCACATAGAGGTCGCACGCCGTCACTCCCAGAACCCGCGCATCCAGGTCGCTGGCGCGCTCCAGGCGCTGCAGGATCGCTGTGGAATAATACTGCCGCCGTCCGGCGTCCAGTGCGAACGACACGTCGAACGTCTCCGGCCGGATCCGGCACGGCGTGCGGAAAGTCCGCGCCAGCGTGGCCGCCAGATGTTCCAGCACCACGAGTCCCGGCTCCATCGGCCCGGCCCCGTTGGCTAGCGGGATCAGGTGGATCGGTTTCACCGTAGTCCGTAACGCCGCAGTTTGTTATACAGCGTGGTGCGGTCGATGTCCAGGATCCGCGCCGCACGGGAGAGGTTGTGCTGCGTCTCGCGCAGGATGCGTTCGATGTGCACCCGCTCGATGTCGTCCAGCGTCTTGCCGCCCTTCGGCTCGTCCATCTGGAATTGGAAGGAGAAATCCGCCGGACGGATTTCATTCCCCCGGCCCACCACCAGCGCCCGTTCCACCGCGTTCTCCAGTTCGCGCACGTTGCCCGGCCAATCGTGCCGCATCAGCACCTCGATGGCTTCCGGCGAGAGTAGCGGCACCGGCCGGCTCGTCGCCATGCAGAACTTGTTCAGGAAGTGCGCCACCAATAGCGGTATGTCTTCCCGCCGGTCGCGCAACGGCGGCAGCTCGATGCAGAAAACGTGCAGCCGGTAGTAGAGATCCGGCCGGAAGGTGCCGGCCTTCACCAGCGTCTCCAGGTTCTTGTTGGTGGCCGCAATCGCCCGGAAATCCACCTTGAGCTGCTGGTTGCCTCCCACCCGCACGATTTCCTTCTCCTGCAATACCCGCAGCAGGTCGGTCTGCGTCTTCAGGCTGATGTCGCTGATCTCGTCCAGGAAAACGCTGCCCCCGTCGGCTACCTCGAACTTGCCCTTCTTGCGGTACTGCGCCCCGGTAAACGCGCCCTTCTCGTGCCCGAACAACTCGCTTTCCAGCAGCGTCTCCGTCAACGCTCCGCAATGCACCGTCACCATCGGCATGTAGCGCCGCGGACCGGCCGCATGAATCGCCCGCGCCACCACTTCCTTGCCCGTGCCGGTTTCCCCCGTGATCAGCACCGTGGCTTCGGTGGGCGCCACCATTTCGATCAGCTCGGTGACCTTCTTCATCGCCGGACTCTTGCCGATCAACTCCGTCCCCGGAACCGCTTCCTTCAGGTCCTCCCGCAACCGGCTGACCTCGCGCCGCGCCCGTTTGTGTTCCAGCGCGTTGCTCACCAGGTGCGACAGCTCATCGGGATCCACCGGCTTGGTGATGTAGTCGTAGGCCCCCAGCTTCAATGCCTGCACCGCGGTTTCCACGCTGGCGTAACCCGTCATGATGATGATCGTCAGGTCCGGATCCGCCTCCTTCAAACGCGCCTGCAACTCCATGCCGTCCATGCCCGGCATCTTGATGTCCAGCAGCGCGATATCGAACTCCGCCTGCTGGATGACGTCCAGGGCTTCGCGGGCGCCTCCGGCCGGCCGCGCCGTATACCCCTCGCTGGTAAACCACTTGCCCAGCGAATCGCGCACCACCAGTTCGTCGTCCACAATCAGGATTCTGCCCTTGGTCCGAGTTGCTGCTGGTGGTTCTACTACGCTTACCATGTGATCCTCCCGTTGCTTCCCGTCACTGCTCGTGCCCTGCCCGCTCAACGCCTGACTCCCGCCGCCGCCGCCGCCGTCGCCGGTAGCGCTATCCGGAACTCCGTCCCTTCGCCCGGCTTGGACCGGACGGTGATCTCTCCCGCATGCTGCTCGATAATCCCCGCCGCCACCGCCAGGCCGAGACCCGTGCGGTTCTGATCTTCCTTGGTGGTGAAGAACGGGTCGAAGATGCGCGGCAGCACCTCTTGCGGTATGCCCGATCCGTTGTCCTTCACCCGCACGATGCCCTGTTCGCCGGCCTCGTCGAATTCCGTGGTGACCTCTAGCCGGCCCCCCTTGGGCATCGCCTCCGAGGCGTTCACCATCAGCACCAGAATCACCTGCTGGATCTGGTTCCCGTCGCATTCCACCGGCGGCAGCCCATCCCCCAGGCTCTCCTTCAACTCGATGCTTTGCAAATCCAGTTTGTGCTTCACCAGTTGCACCGCGCGGTGTACCACGGTATTCAGATCCTGCGGCACGCGCTGGCTCGGCGCCTGCCGCGAAAACGTCAGCAGGCTCTTCACCAGCTCGCCACACCGCTTGCTCTCCCGCTCGATCGTCTGGAGCTGTTCCTCGATCTCGCCGCGCCCTTCGAATTCCAGCTTCTGCACGCTGCGCAGCGTGAGGTGCGCGTACGTCAGGATGCCGAACAGCGGATTGTTGATTTCGTGCGCCACCGTCGCCGCCAGCTTGCCCACCGACGCCATCTTCTCCGAGCTCAGCAGCGTCTTGTGGATCTTCTCCAGTTCCGCCGTCTTCCGCCGCACCTGCTCTTCGATCTCCCCCTGCACCCCTTCCACCTTGGCCGTCATTTTGTTGAAGGAGCGCGCCAGGTCCCCCAGTTCGTCGTCCGAGCCCACCGGCAGGCGGTAGGAGAGGTCGCCGTCCGCCACCCGGTGCGTGCCGGCGATCAGCTTCTTCACCGGCCGGTACACCACAATCCAGATGAACCCCACCGCCAGCCCCGAACCCAGCACCAGCCCGCCCACCAGGAAATACCAGAGGTTCGCCTGGTGCTGCGCCATCTGCTCGTCCACCGTGGCCAGCGAGAGATTCGCGTCGATCACTCCCAGCACCTGCTGCCCCGCCGGGTGCACGTGGCACGCCGCATTCGAGCATTCCGGCGCGTTACTCACCGGCTGGATCACCGCCAGCACGCTATGGCCCTGCTTGTCCGTAAAGCGCCGCGCCCGGTCCTTGCGGTTCAGCTTGGTCAGCGCCGCCGACTGCTGGTGGCATCCGTAGCAGGCCTCGGCGTTCTTATCCACTACCGTGTTGATCTCGCCGGCTTCCGTCGAAAGCGTGATCCGCCCTTCCTTGTTGAACAGCCGGATCCGCCGGATCCCGTTCTCGCTGCCCAGTTCCTGAATGATGTTGTACAGCGCAGCCCGATCGTTGTTCAGCATCTCGTAGTGCGTGCTGCGCAAGATCACGTCGGCCGTCCGGTAGGCCGACTGCTTGATCAGTTCCTCGGAATGGCTGCGTTCCATCCGCAGGTTGATATACCCGAACAACGCAAAGAAGGCCGCGGTACTCGCGATCACGCAGATCGCCAGCTTGGCGGCCAGTCCCACGCGGATTGTGCTGGACGGTTCCATCACACCACGACTGGGTCTTCCTCCGTTTCTTCCAGCTCCGCGAGAGCCGCCTCATGCGGGTGCCCCTCGAAAACCGGGAAGTTCTGCGCCACGAAGTGGAAGATCGCAAAGCCCGCCGCCACGATGGATAGCGTCACTGCCACCTCGCTCCACTTCGGAAAGTAATGCGTGCCGCTGCCCGCTTCCAGCCCCGTGATGCCCACGTTGAGCCGGTTCGTGATCACGCCGAATACCACCATCACCGCGCACGCATACAGCGCGCCCGGCCGCATACGCACCTTGGCTTGAAACAGCAGCACGGCGGGAATCGCCATCAGCGCGATCTCTAGCCCAAACAGCCAGGTTTCCGTCCGGTTGCGCCCCAACAGTCCGAATACGTGCCGGTGGCTCATGTCCAGAAAACGAATCCACAGGTACACGCTCATCAGCACCGCCAGCACCCGGCCCATGCTCGCCAACAACGGTAGCTCCAGCGCCCGGCCGAAGGCCCGGCTGCTGTGCCACGATTCGAAAATCGTCATCGCCAGGCCCACCGCAATCGCCGAAACCCAGAACAGCAGCGGCAGAATCGGCGTGTACCACAGCGGATAGAGCTTCTCCGGCACGATCAGGAACAGCGAGCCCAACGAACTCTGGTGCAGCGTCGAAAGCAGCACGCCCAGAATCATCAGCGGCACCGAGATCCGGTGGATCCATTCCAGCGGCTTGTGCATCCCGAACTTCTCAAACACCATGGGCAGGAATTCCAGGAAGAGGACTGTCGTGTACAGCGTCACACACCACGCCACTTCGAACATCACCGAGTGCGGATTCCACATCACCAGCGGATGCCACAACCGGTCCGGCCGCCCCAGATCGAACAGCAGCCCCACCACTACCAGCGAGTAGCCCAGGAACGCCGTCAGAATCGCCGGCCGCAACACCGGCTTGTACGCCTCCACATTGAAGATGTGTACCATCGCCACCAGCGTGAACCCGCCGGCCGCCAGAGCCACTCCGCACATCACGTCGAAACCGATCCACAGGCCCCAGGGAAACTTATCGCTCATGTTGGTGGAGCCGCCCAACCCGTACATCACTCGCAGGTACGTCGCCGCGAGGCCGCTCAGCATGATGGCCGCAAATATGGCGCGCCACACGGTGATTTTGGGGAACTGCACTTTCATTTGCGCCGACCCTCCTTCTTGGCCACTTCGGCCCGGCGGTTGGTGATCCACCAGATCCCGCCCAACATCACCGTTCCCGTAGACACTACGTCCGGCACCAGTTCCAGCACCCGCCACGTGGTCTCCGGCAACGCTTCCATCGGCACATTCGTGCGCAGCCCGATCTGTTCGAACGGCACCGCCGAAAGGTACAGCACGCTCGTGCCGCCTACTTCCTGCACCCCGTAGACCTTGTTGTAGTACCCGCCCGGTTTCTCGGCGATCCGCTTGCGCGCTTCCGTCAGCAACTCGTCCCGCTCGCCGCACACCGTGGCGCCCACCGGACAGGCTTCCGCGCACGCCGTCTGCTTACCCTTGATCTGCCGATCCGAGCACATATCGCACTTGCGCATCTTGGGCAGGCGCTTGTCCCACTCGTAGGTTGGCACCTGGAACGGACAGGCCTGCATGCAGTAACGGCACCCCATGCACTTGTCCGCGTCGTATACCACCGGTCCCAGGGCGGTCTTCTGCAAGGCCCCCACCGGACACACCGAAGCGCACGCCGGTTGTTGACAATTCATGCACAAGCGGCGGCTGTAGCGCTCGCCGTGGGTTTCCACCGCCGTCAGCTTGTGGGCCGAAATCGTCTCTTCCGCGGCGATTTTGTCGTTGTACGGCAGTCCCCAGCGCTCCGCGCAGCCCCCTTCGCAGGCTTTGCAGCCGATGCAAAGGGTGCTGTCGTACAGTATGGCCTTCGACATAATAAGACCCTCAATTCCTTTTTAGCAGAAAAATAGGTGAAATGTGTAGTATTTCTTTACAATACCCAAAAATAAAGGCTGTACAACGCCTCAACCGGGGCTTTTGCGCGCCTCAACTCGCCGGTTGAGGCGCCGCCACACGTGGCGAAGCGCCGAGACTCGTCCCGGCGCTCCGGTACCACTTACCGTCTTCTATACGCCTCAACCAGGGCCACCCACGCCCCGACCGGAGCCCCAACGCGCCCCCAACCGGGCTACATTGTGAGGAAAAACTCGCCGGTGACTTCCTTCCAGTTGGCGCCAGGCAGGGCCGCCATCAGGTCTTCCGCCGGCCGTCCGCCATCCGCCGCTACCGCACCCGCCAGTTCCGGCTGCCGCCCGTACAACCGCTCCACCGCTTCGCGCATCCATTCGCCTACCAGTGCCCGCGGAATCAGGTTCCGGGTGGTGTTTTCCTCGTCGGGCACATGGACGCTCACCAGCCAGCCCTTGCCGTACGGATCCTGGCGCAGTAGTGCCGGGTTTTCCAGCACCTCGGCGTTGATCGCCATGACTTCCCCTTCCGTCGGCGAAACCATCTCGGTCTTCTGCCCGTCGCGGATGAACGAGACCACTTTCTGCCCCTGCCGGATCCACTGGCCGGGTTTCGGCAACTCGATCTTTTCAATCTTGCCCATCAGCGCCGCCGCAAATTCATCCGCACCCACCCGCACTACGTTCTGCCGCTCCCGCACCAGCCAACTGTGCCCGTTGTGATACGAAACGCTTTCCGGAACCAGGAAGCCGTCTACATAATCCGATCCAATCCGCGCAGCCGCGGCCGTACGGGCTTCGGCAGGTACCATCTGCATAGCCTTGCGACGATTTAGGGAATAGTCCAATACGATGAAAACCAAGAAGGTGCCGAGAACCAGAAGAACTGTCATTTCGTTTACCGCCTTTCTGTCTCCTATAAATGCACCTGTCGTGCCAAACAGCGGTGTTTTTTGCCTCTGTATCTGTCGTGGAATCATACAGATACATGTGTAGAATTTTACACCACCTGGAGGAGCGTAGAGAATTCCCGCATGAGGCCGTCGCAAATCTCCACCATCCCTTACAGAATCAATGCCTTACGCCCGGTGTCGGTAAATCCAACCCCCCTGTAGCACAATCCCGCACATTCCTTGCAGCCGTAGAGCAGCCTCTCAGGCCGGGTGCCCTTTGGGCGGCCCCGATTCGCCGGGGCATTCTTCTGGGTTCTCACCCCTCCGCCCGGCCGAACTCCGCCTCGAAGGCCGCTATCTTGGCCAGCCTTCTCCGATGCCGTTCCGCTCCGCTGAACCGTGCCCCCACATAGTCCCGCACCACCTCTACCGCCAGTTCCGGACCAATCACCCGCGCCCCCAGGCACAGCACGTTCACGTCGTCGTCTTCCACGCACTGCCGCGCCGAGAAGCTGTCGTGGCACGTCGCCGCGCGAATTCCCTTGATCTTGTTCGCCGCCACGCACGCCCCCGCGCCGCTGCCGCAGATCAGCACCGCCCGCTCCGCCTGCCCGCCGAGCACCGCCAGCGCCACTTTCTTCGCGTAGTCCGGATAGTCCACCGCGTCCGTCGTGTACGTCCCCAGGTCCTCCACTTGGTGCCCTTCCTGGCGCAACTGCACCATTACCCGCGCCTTGAGCGCCACTCCCGCATGGTCCGAGGCTATCGCCAGTTTCATAGCCACAGGATACCGCCGTTGCAGCTTGGCTCCATAAAATGGTACCTACTCAAATGTGCGCTTTCTCCTCATCCTGATTGCCGCCGTCGCCGCCGCCCAACCCGCGGCCCTCTTCCAGGAGCAGACCCATCGCAGCCAGGTCATGGCCTCCACCCGCGCTTACCGCGTCTACCTGCCACCCGCCTACCCCACATCGCGCGCCACCCGTTACCCCGTCATCTACTGGTTCCACGGCTACGAAGCGGAGAACCCGGCCCGCGATGCCGCGCTCGCCGCCTACGTCGCCGCCCACCCCGTCATCATTGTGTACTCCGGCCCCGCCGACACCTCCGGCCAGTTCCCGCTCTACTTCCCCGAACTCATCGAGCACGTCGACAAAACCCTGCGCACCATCCCCGACCGCGACCACCGTGCCGTCACCGGCTCCGCCGCCGGCGGCTTCCTCGCCATCTGGCAGGCCGCCAAGTGCCCCGACCTCATCGCCAGCGCCTCCAGCTTCGGCGCCACCCCCGAAGCCCCCATCGGCCCCCAGGGCTTCGACGTAGATTCCTCTCTCGCCGATCTCTACCCCACCCTCGACCCGCTCCGCATCCGCCAGGTGGCCGCCGCATCTTCTCTGCCCGACACCCTGAACTTCCACCTCGACGCCTTCGCCCATCCGCTCCCCAAGCCCGCCGCCTTCAGCCACGCCGACCCCTACCCCAACTTCGTCGTCTGGGACTGGGAAGTAGTCTCCGACCGCCGCCGCCCCGCCTTCACCGTGCTCGAAAACGTCTCCCGCACCGGCTTCCGCTCCACCGTCCGCGAGTGGATCCCCGCCGGCACCGCACTCCCCGAAGTCAAGCTCTCCATCACCTCGCCTCGCCTCTACACGCCCGCCGCCGTCTACCCCGTCACCTACATCCGCCTGCGCGACGGCAAGGTCCGCCACACCCCCCAGAAGGCCGACGCGCGGGGCCGTCTCAGCTTCGAACTCGATGGCGACGCCTACGAAATCGGCATCGGCGCGGCCGCCGAAGTCTCTCTCGCGGGCTTCGAAATCACCGGCGCGGCGTGGGCCGCCGCCGGCCAACCCATCCAGGCGCGCCTCAAGTTCTCCAACAAGGGCGCCACCCGCTCCGCCACCACGCTGCTCGAATGGCAGAGCCCCACCCCCGGCGTCAAGTTCAAAACCGCCTCCGCCCGCCTGAATAGTCTCGCGCCCGGCGAATCCGTGACCCTTCCCGTGACCTTTACCATCGGCCAGGCCGCCGTCTCCGGAGCCCGCATCGTGGCCGCCGATGGCGATAGGCACCTCGCCATCGATATCCCTGTCTACCCCGCCGCCCCGGCGACCGCCGATTACCACATCGCCGACGGACTCACCGTGCCGCCCTACCCGCACGCGCTCGGCGAAGGCAATCGCGACGGCCACGCCGCCCCCGGAGAAAGCTTCGCCGTCCTCCTCCCCGATGCCGGCGCCCTCCGCGCCGCCGAGCTCTTCACTAACGACCCCTGCGTGGACAACACCGCGCGCATCAGCGAAGCCGGCACCCGCATTTCCCTCCCCACCATCCGCCCCACCTGCGACCCCGGCCACCGCATCCAGTTCCTGGCCCGCATCGGACTCAACTATTTCGCCCTCGAAATCCCCGTCTGGTACCGCAATCCGTAGCAGCGCTCCACCGCCGCGCCGGCAAACTCCGGTCGTGCGGCAGTCCCACGGGATGCGCGTTCATGCGGCCAAGTGGCGATTCGGTCCATTACCGTAGCCAGACCGACTTGCGGGAGTAATCGGGCTAGGGCTCAACCAGGGCAAGCCCTTCGATTGACTGGAAGTCGCTATCGCGGCTGACGAGGGTTGCATCCAGGACGAGGGCGGTTGCGGCGATCCAGAGGTCGTTCTCATCCAGCGGAAGGCCACGGCGCTGTTGAGAAACCTTCACATTCGCGTATCGATCACCAGCGGCGGCGGGGATCGGCTCACACGGCAATATGGCGAACAGCTTGCCAGCTTTCCCTTCGAGTTCGGCTCGGCGCCGTCCCGGAGCCAGCCTCTCCAAGCCAAACAGGATCTCGCCGCGAGCGATGGGACAGATGACCACGCGATCATCGACTCCAATTGACGAGAGCCATGTTGCCATCCGCGCGTCCGCTCGCATCAGTGCGCTGATCGCATTGGTATCGAGAAGATAGATCACAATGAATCTTCGGGGAACAGATCTCGCGTCCGGACAGCAAGCCGGCCCGCGGCTATGGCGGCGTCGAGAGCGTCAACGTCCGCGGAACTCGGGTGCGGCGGTTCCTGCATCGCGCGCAGGACCGCTGCCGGAGATCCAGCGCGAGGGTCGGGGTTGACTCCGATCAGCGAACTCAACTGTTCCAGGGCCAATTGTTGGACGCTTTTGCGTTGGGCCGCCGCGATCCCTTCGAGGCTCCGTACAAGGTCGTCCGGCATTTCGATGTTCAGGTTCGCCATCGCTGCACGCTCCCTTGCCTATTGTGACGCACCCCGAGAGAAGAAGCCAAGACGACTTCTCGTTACCTATCTGGCCAACGGATCCATCCCTTTGTCCGAGTTGCCGACGATACGCCCGGAGCTCGCAGGCGCTTTTCACAACGGCGTGTCTGCCGAGCAGCCCAGGCGGCCATGAGGCCTATGACCGCCGGTGGGAGCC
>JADGNS010000497.1 GCA_017883355.1 Candidatus Solibacter sp. | reverse complement strand
GCCGGCGAGGTCGGAAGACGGATCGAGCCAGGGGGAATCGCCGCCGCCGGGGCGGACGTAAGTGGCCACGAGATCGCACTTCGACAGAGCGGCGACATCGATGGGGCCGGACAGCTCGAAAAAAACGGCGCGGGCCTGCACGCGCTCCAGTGCCACGCAGAGACGTTGGTTTTCATGGGCGGGCAATCCCACGATGGCGACGCGCTTTCCGGAGAGTGCGTGGACGATCGCGTCGGGGACGGGGGCGTCGAGGGCCTCACGCGGCGTGCTGAAAGCGAGCACCAGATTGGTGAGCGATTCGCGCACCTGGGCGGAATCGAGGGGCCGTTCCAACAGCACGGACTCCACCTCGCGGGCGAGGCGGGCGAGAGCGGAATAGCCAAGCAATCCCCCGGTACCCACCCATTGGTGCACGGAGCGGGCGGCGTCGGCGGGATTGAAGGCGTCGTCCAGGTCCAGAAGCAACTGGCGCGCCCGTTCCTGGCCTTCGAGGAGGAAGCGGCGGCGCAGTGCCTGCATTTCGACGGCAGGGATGGCTTCGTGCTCGGGCGGCAGGCCAACCACCGGCGTGTGGGACTCGGAGCGGTGGGTCAGCAACTGGCGGATGCGGCCGCCCAGTGTGCGGGTGTCGATGGGTTTGGTGATGTAGCCGTCGCAGCCAGCGTCAATGGCCCGCTGCTCGTCGCCTTTCATGGCGAAAGCCGTGAGCGCCACCACCGCGATATCGCTGGTCCGCTCATCCTGCTTGATGAGGCGGGTCATCTCCAGCCCGTCCATTCCGGGCAATTGGATGTCGGCGAGGATCAGCCGCGGATGGTAGCTGCGCAGCAGTTCCAGGGCCTCCTCGGCGCTGGCCGCGGTCAAAACCTTGTAACCCTCATTCACCAAAAGAATTCGGGTGAGTTTGAGGTTTACCGGTGTGTCATCAACGATGAGTATTGGCTCGCCGGCCATAGTAAATCCAAGTGTACCGTAATGTACGGATGCGGGGTTGCATAGTGTTACGCCTGCGCGGGGGGGCGAACCGCATAGTCGAGAGGTAATGTGGCGGAAAACACGCTCCCGCGCCCCGGTTCACTTTGGGCGGCGACCGAACCGCCCTGGGCCTCCACAATGTGACGCGTCAGGGCCAGACCCAGCCCTGTGCCCTGTCCCGCCTGGCGGCTATTGGGAAGTTGGGCAAACTCCTGGAACAGGCGGGGAATCTCGCCGGCCGCGATGCCGATGCCGGTGTCTTCGACTTCCAGCCGGAAGAACGCCTGGCCGGCTTGCGGAGCGATGCGCAGGGTTACGCTGCCTCCATCGGGTGTGAATTTGACGGCGTTGGAGAGATAGTTGTACAGCACCTGCTTAAAGCGGCCCGGGTCGATATTCGCCGTCAGGGCGGGCGGACTCTCCAACGTCAGGTGCAAGCCTTTCTTGTCGGCCAGCGGACGGATGACATCGCGGACTTCGAGCGCCAGTGTCTCGATATTGCAGCGTTCGGGATGGAACTCCATGCGGCCCGCCTCAACCTTGGAAAGGTCGAGGACGTCGTTGATCAGTTGCAGAAGATGGCGCGCGCTGGTGAGGATATCGGCGAGCACGTCGGCCTGCTCCGGGGCGACGGGTCCGAGTTTGCCGTCGATGAGTAACTCGCTGAATCCGATAATGCCATTCAGCGGGGTGCGGAGTTCGTGGGAAACGCTGGCCAGGAATCGGCTCTTGGCCAGGGTGGCGGAGCGTGCGGCCTGCAGGGCGCGCCCCAGTTGCTCGTTCTTGTTGCGCAGTTCCATGGCGTACTGCTCGACCTTGCGGGCCGCCACGGCGGCGAGGTTGCGCTCCGTGACATCGAGCAGCGAGCGGATGGTTCCGGTGATCTGCCCGCGATCGTCGCGGATCAGGTTCTCGCGGATTTCCACGGTAAGGTGGGTGCCGTCCTCGAGCACGTATTCGCACTCGAAGGGGCCGGCCTCCTGGCCGTTTTGGATACGGAGCCTCATGGCATCGCGCGCTTCGTCCTGGCGCTCGGGCGACATGAACTCCCAGGCACAGCGGCCGACCATTTGCTCCGTAGAGCATCGCAAGAGGGCACAGACCGCCTGGTTGAAGCGGCTGACCACGCCCTCCAGGTCCGTCTCTTCGTAGGGGATGGGAGACCGGTCGAAAAGGTCCCGGTAGCGCCGCTCGCTGACGCGCAGTTCGCGTTCCCGCTCGCGCAGGAGATAGGCGGCATTCTCCAGTTGCAGGCCCAGGGCGCCGATTTCATCGGATCCCGGCCGCAGCGGTTCCAAGGGCAAGCCGTGGGCCAGGCGGCGCGCATTCTCCTCGACGGCGCGCAGGCGCTTCACCATGCGGCCGGCGAGGAGGAGGTGGATGAACAGAGTGCCGAGCGGGCCGAGGATGCCGCAGGCGATCACGGTGCGGAACAGGTGGATCCGGTCGCGGTCGCGCGCATAGCGGGCCTGGATGAACAGCCCTTCCTCGTATTCGCCGAGCAGTGCCACGCGCGACTGAACCTCGGCCATCAGGGTCCTCTCGCGATCCCGCAACGAAAGCGGCACACTTTGCGGTGGGCTTTGGCTGCGCCACCGATCCAGGAGTCCGAGTTCTTCGGCCGTGAGGCGTTGGATCCCGTCGAGCGACGCGATGGCCTTCGGATCGCCGCTCACCTGGGCGGCGATGCGCCGCAGCGCCTCATCCACGGCATGGCGGGACGAATCGTAGACCGCGAGAAAGCGCTTCTCGCCGGTTGTGAGGTATGCCGAGACGGCGGTCAGGGCATCCAGCAGCGCGCTGTGCAGTTCGGTGAGTCCGGCGCGCATGGTATAGGCGCTGACCACCGTCTGGTCGGCCAAACGGACATCGCCTTCCACCCAATAAATCGTAAACAGGGCGGCGAACAGGGCAGCCATGGGTACCGCGAGCACCGCGACGCCTTTGGCGCGCAGAGAAACCCGCCACCAGCGGTTCGGGATTTCGCCGGGATTGCGGTCGGGCTTAGCAGCCATGTCGAAAGCTCATTCTAATATGAGATCGGCATAAAGTATCCCAAAGCCGCAGGATAATGAGGTCCGGTATGAGTAGGCTATGAGTAAGCTATCCGGGGAAAAAACCGGTTGGCAGGCGGATCCAGAGGGTACCCCGCCCGCCCCCCAAGATGACGCACGCCGTTTGTACGAAAGTAGTAGTAGTGCTCCGGGAATTCCTGCACGCGTTGAACTCCGGTGAGAAGACGGCTAGCGACCTGCTGGAAATCTGTCTGCGCCGCATCGCCGCCAGTGAGCCGGAGATCCAGGCCTGGGTTGAAGTCGCGCCGCAGGCCCCCCTCGCCGAAGGGCTGCTCAGCGGCATTCCTTTCGGGGTCAAGGATATCTTCGAAACCCGCGGGCTGGCTACCGAGTATGGCTCGCCGCTCTACGAGGGCCGCAAGGGAGCTTTCGATGCCCACGTGGTGGGCGGTCTGCGCCGCGCCGGCGGCGTCCTGCTCGGCAAGACCCGGACCACGGCCTTCGCCTCCTTCGACGCCGCTGCGACGTGCAATCCGCGCTTTCCGGGCCACACTCCGGGCGGAAGCTCCTCGGGCTCCGCCGCCGCGGTGGCCGCCGGCATGGTTCCGTTCGCGCTGGGCACGCAAACGCTCGGCAGTGTTCTCCGCCCCGCCTCGTTCTGCGGCGTCTGCGGGTTTAAACCGAGCTTCGGCCTACTCTCTCTGGAAGGCGCGATGCCGTTTGCGCCCTCGCTCGATACGGTGGGCTTCTTCACCGCGACCGCCGCCGATATGGGTGAACTCTGGACGCGCGGCTTCGGGGGGCGCTTCGAAGCCGACCTGAATCGCGCCGCGTGGATGCGCGTCTCCGCCGAAGACGCGATGGAACATGCGCTGGCCGACGCCGTGGAGCGCCTGCGGGCGCGGGGAGTGTCGATCGACGAAATCGACCCGCCCCAGGGGTGGGACGGCTTGCAGGCGGCCGCCCGCACCATCAATCAGTACGAAGGCGCCCGGTCACTGCAGGCGCGCTTCGAAGAGTTCGGGGACGGGATCGGCAGCAAGCTCGCCGATCTGGTGCGCACGGGACTGCGCCTCGCGCCTTCCGCATACGACGACGCGCGCACCCACGTCGAGCAGATGAAGGTGGCGGTCAACTCGATTTTCTGGGAGTACCCCGCGATCCTGACCCCGGCCTCCGCCGGTCCGGCGCCCGCCGGGCTCGGTTCCACCGGGGACCCCTCGCACAACGCTCCATGGACCGCGCTGGGGGTGCCGGCGATCTGCGTGCCGCTGCCGGTCCGGGGCGGGCCGGTTGGCGTGCAGATCGCCGCGGGATGGGGGCGCGACGACGCGCTGGTGGCGGTGGCGGCGCAGTTGGAAGCGCAAATTGGCGGCGCGCGATGAACGCCGATTCAGGCAAACGGCGTGTGCGGGCATGAGTGCAGGCGCCAAGTCACACTCCACAGACTCCTGTGAAAAATGCGGGCCAAACACTGCGGAGTCAGGGGAGATCCATCGCTTGACCTGCATATGTCAGCAACGGGCGTGATAAGTCAAAGTGGATTCCGGCAAAGCCGTTACTAAACGCTGCGCGACTGATCGGGGCGGAATCGGCCGATGCGGATATTGAGATGACCAGGCGCAAACCATTTCGGGCCATTCTACGACTACGGGACCGTAGCTACAGAAAACCGATTGAGTAAGTGCAGTGGAAGGCCCTTAGGGCTTTGCGGACGGCGGCTGCCAGAGCTCAATCGCAACTGTTCAGATCCCTACGGTTGTTGACTTTGGAGGGGGCGGAGGCTGGGCGCAGGCTGGCGTCGGCGATGGCAGTGAACCGCAATCAGTAAATAGCTGAGA
>JADGNS010000496.1 GCA_017883355.1 Candidatus Solibacter sp. | reverse complement strand
CGACCTTCGGCACCGTGCTGGTACGATGAAATCGAGGGGTACCTGCCACGCGCCGCGGCACGCGCCGGCGCTTGATCGCAACGTTTTCAAAGGCACGTCATGCACACCAACCGTCTGGCACAAGAGAAGAGTCCCTATCTGCTGCAACACGCCCACAACCCGGTGGATTGGTATCCCTGGGGCGAAGAGGCTTTCGAAACGGCGCGCCTCGCGAACAAGCCCATCTTCCTTTCCATCGGCTACGCCACTTGCCACTGGTGCCACGTTATGGAGCGCGAGAGTTTCGAGAACGAAGAGATCGCCGCGCTGATGAACCGCGATTACGTGGCCATCAAGGTGGACCGCGAAGAGCGCCCCGACGTGGACCGCATCTACATGACGTTCGTCCAGTCCACCACGGGCAGCGGTGGCTGGCCGATGTCGGTCTGGCTGACGCCGGAGCTCCAGCCGTTCTTCGGCGGCACCTACTTTCCGCCCGAAAACCGCTGGGGGCATCCGGGCTTCGGTTCCATCCTGACCCAGATCGCGCAGGCGTGGGCGAGCGATCGCCGGAAGATCGAGGAATCGGCGCGACACGTGGTGGAGCAGCTCAAGAAACAGGTGGAAGTGGCGCCCACGCGCGCCGGCGCGGCATTCGACGCGGCCACGATGGAGAGCGCCTTCTCCATCTTCCGCCGCACCTTCGATTCGCGCCTGGGCGGCTTCGGCGGCGCGCCCAAGTTCCCGCGCGTCTCGGTGCACCATTTCCTGCTGCGCTACTACGCGCGCACCAAAAACCCCGAAGCTCTCGATATGGTGCTGCTTACCCTGCGCGAGATGGCGCGCGGCGGCATGCACGATCAGCTCGGCGGCGGCTTCCATCGTTACTCCGTGGACGACCATTGGTTCGTGCCGCACTTCGAGAAAATGCTCTACGACCAGGCGCAGATCGCCGTCTCCTGCCTGGAGGCCTTCCAGGCGACCGGCGACCGCCAGTACGCCGATACCGCCCGCCGCATCTTCGACTACGTGCTGCGTGACATGACCGACGCCGGCGGCGGCTTCTACTCGGCCGAGGATGCCGATAGCGTGATCACTCCCGAGCACCCCGGCCTCAAGGGCGAAGGCGCGTTTTACATCTGGAGCATCGAGGAGATTCACGCCCTGGTGAGCCAGCCTGCCGCCGGCTGGTTCTGCTACCGCTATGGCGTCCGCGAGGGCTCCAACGTGGAAAGCGATCCGCACGGCGAGTTCACCGGCAAGAACATTCTCTACCAGGCGCACACCGTGGAGGACACGGCGCGCCATTTCAGCCAGCCGCCCGGCGAGGTCCAGACCGAGCTCGATCGCGCAAGCGGCCTTCTTATGGCGGCGCGCGCCACACGCGTGCGCCCCCTGCTGGACGATAAGATCCTCACCGCCTGGAACGGTCTCATGATCTCGGCCTTCGCCAAAGGGGGGGCGGTGCTCGACGACGCCCGTTACGCCGATGCCGCGCGGCGCGCCAGTGAGTTCATCATCTCCCATCTTTACGATGCCCCGAGCGGCAGACTGCTGCGGCGCTATCGCGAGCGAGACGCCGCGATTCCCGGCTTCCTCGACGACTACGCCATGTTCGTCCAGGGGCTGCTCGATCTTTACGAAGCCCAGTTCGACCGGCGCCACCTGGAACTGGCCGTGCGGCTCACCGAAAAGCAGCAGGAGCTGTTCGAGGATACGGAATCGGGCGCGTTCTTCAGCACGGCGGCGGACGACCACAGGCTGGTGCTGCGGGTGAAGGAAGACTACGATGGCGCCGAACCGTCGGGCAACTCGGTGGCGGTGATGAACCTGGTGCGCCTGGCGCGGATGACCAATCGCGCCGGGTTTCGCGAGTCGGCGGAGCGAACCCTGGCCGCCTTCGCCAGCCGGCTTGCGGTCGCGCCGGTGGGCATTCCGCAGATGCTGACGGCCTGCGAGTGGCTGCTCGGCGAGCCGCGCGAGATCATCCTGGCCGGCCGGCGCGATTCCGCCGGAATGCGGGCGTTGCTGCACGAACTGCATACCCGCTTCGTGCCCAGCCGCGTGGTGCTGCTGGTGGATTCCCTGGAGACCCAGCAAGCGCTCGCCGCCGGCATTCCCTCCGTCGCTGCGATGAACCCGGTGGAAGGAAGTGCGAGCGCCTACGTTTGCCGCAACTACACCTGCCAGTTGCCCGTTTCCGAACCGGCTAAGTTCGCCGAGTTGATACAATATTAAGATTCACCCACATCATAAGGAGGAATTATGGAAAGACCAGGAGCAACGACGATGAAGGGCAACCCCAAGACACTGGTGGGGCCCGAACTGAAGGTCGGCGATGCCGCTCCGGATTTTAGCCTGGTGGACGGCGGACTCAAGACCGTCACCCTGAAAGACACCGGCAACCAGGTGCGCATCATCAGCGTGATCCCGTCGCTCGATACGCCGGTTTGCGACGCGCAGACCAAGCGTTTCAACGAGGAAGCGGCCAAACTGCCGGGCGTGGACATTATCACCGTCAGCATGGATCTACCGTTCGCCCAGAAGCGCTGGTCTGGAGCCTTCGGCGTGGATAGGGTGAAAATGCTCTCCGACCACAAAGATGCGTCTTTCGGCACAAATTACGGAACTCTGATCAAGGATTTGCGAATCGAGAGCAGGGCGATTTTTGTGCTGGATGCGGGCAACAAGGTGGTTCATGCCGAGTATGTCAAGGAAGTAGCCGATTTCCCGAACTACGAAACCGCTTTCGCGGCGGCCCGGAAAGCGGGCGTCCCAGCGGCGTAAACGGCGGTTGAAGGCGGCCGCACCGGCGCGAAAGCGCGGCCGCACTTTTTGAGGTCTGGACTGCATTCCACGGAATCATCGGCGGCCGTTAACGCGGAACGCGTGAGCACCCGCGCAGTGGATAGCCCACTGGTGCGCGGCGGCCTGACGATTGTCGCCGGCGTGCTGACCGGCAACGTGCTGGGTGTCGGCCGCGTGGCGCTGATCGCCTACCTGCTGGGCACGCACAGCTATGCCGATTCGCTGGCCGTGGCCATGGGCCCGATGGACATGTTCAACTCGGTGCTGATCAACAGCATCATCTTCGGCTTCGTGCCCTTGCTCACGGCTGCCCAGGGCGCGGAGCGTACCGCCCTGTTCCTCAAGCTGACGCGCGGTTTTGTCTGGGTCTTTTCGCTGATTTCGCTGAGCGTGATGCTGGCCGCGCCCTGGCTGATGCGTGCGCTCGCGCCGGGCCTCGATCCGCAATACTTCGGCACCGCCGTCAATATCCTGCGGATTCTGGCGCTCTCCACGCTTGCCGCCGGCGTGGCCGCGGTTCACTGCGCCATGCTGTACACCCATCGGCGCTTTGGTCCGGCGGCGTTCTACCAGGCCGCGCTCAATGTCTTCACCATCGCGGCCGCGCTGTGTCTGTGGAAGTTCGTCGGGGTCTACGCCTTCGCCATCGGCTATACCGCCGGCGCCGGGGCGCAACTGGCCATCGTCTATTTCGCCGCGCGTTCCGGCCTGGACACCAAAGCGCTGCCTCCCTGCCAGGTGCGCTGGCGCGAGATCCTGATGAAGCCCGCGTTTTTCGTGGTCTATGCCGCGGGCATCGGCATCAATATTACCTTCACCCGCGCCTATGCCACGCACACCGGTCCGGGAATGGCCGCGGCGCTGGATTATTGCATGCGCGGCGTCGCGGTGCCGCTGGCTCTGCTGGTCCAACCGATTTCGAATTCGCTACTGCCCGAAATCGCGCGTCTGCGCAGCCTCTTCCGCCTGCGCGAAGCGCTGCGCCTGATCGACAAGACCATCGCGCTGGCCGCCCTGGTGGCGGTGTGCGGATGCGCTTTCGCCCTGATCTTCCGCCAGCAGGCCATCGCGCTGCTCTTCCAGCGCGGCAGTTTCACTGCGGATTCCACGCGCCTCGTGGCCGCCGCGTTCCTGGCGTTGGGACCCAGCCTGATCGGCTGGAGCCTGATGGAGATTCTGGCGCGCTCGCTGTTTGCCCTGGATCGTCCCTGGCTGCCGGTGATCGCGGCTCTCGTTCCCTTAACGATCAATGTGGCCATCACCCTGCGAGTCGGCCCCTTCCATCCGGAATACCTCGGACTGGGCGCGTCGGTAGGCCTGATGTCCGGTTTCGCCGTGCTGTTCGTCACCGCCCATACCAGCCGCAAGCGCTGGCTCGCACAGGGCTGACACCGCCGTGCGTCTATTTGGCCCGACCCACCTCTGCCTGCTGCTTGCCATCGCGCTGGGTTGCGTGGCGGTCTCCCTGCTCTGCCGCCGCCGGCAGGTTCCGTTGCGCGCCGTCCGCCTGGCCGCCGGCTGGGGCATCATCGTCAATGAACTCATCTGGTGGACCTTCCGCTACTCGCACGAAGGCTTTCACCTGTGGAACCTGCCGTTCCAGTTGTGCGATGTCACGCTTTGGATGTCCGCGATCGCCTGCCTCACGCTGAACGCGCGCGTGGTGGAATTCGCCTACTTCGGCGGACTGGCGGGCGCCGGGATGGCGCTGGTGACGCCCGACCTGTGGACCCCGTGGCCCAGCTATCCCGCCATCTACTTCTTCGTGGCGCACGGCGGCATCGTGCTCGCCGTCTCGGTGCTGGTCTTCGGCCGCATCCACCCGTTGCGCGCCGGCGCCGTGTGGCGGGCATACGGGATGCTGGTCGGGTTCGCCGCCGCCATCGGCGCCGTGAATGCGGTGGCCGGCACCAATTTCATGTACCTCTGCCGCAAGCCGAAAGGCGCGTCCCTGCTCGATTCGCTCGGCCCCTGGCCGAACTACCTGCTGGCCGGCGCTGTGGTCACGCTCGCCTTGTTCTGGCTGCTGTGGCTGCCCGTTCGCCCGAGGATT
>JADGNS010000495.1 GCA_017883355.1 Candidatus Solibacter sp. | reverse complement strand
TCCCGCCTTCTACTGGAACCCGATCCCCGCCACCACCAGTTGCTGCGGCACCTGCTTCCAGCTCTCCGGAACGTTGTCGAAGGGCAGGCGGAACGGCTTGATCTGCTCCGGCGCCAACGCGTCGATCTTCGGGCTCATGATGGGGACTCGCTCGCGCAATACCACTTGGCCATACGCGTCGTAGAAGTCGCAGATTGAAGGACAGAGTCAACGCAGTCTCCAGCACTATAATGTAGAGGAGAGATCGATGGAGCAAATCACAATAGAATCCATTCCGATCGTGGTCGGGCGCGAGGATGACGGCCGCTGGTGGGCCGATATCGAGTTGATGCCGGGGGTGATGGCGTACGGCGCAACTCGCGACTCGGCGATTGCCGCCGTCCGAGCGCTTGCGCTGCGCGTGGCCGCCGATTGCATCGATCACGGCGAGGAGATTCCCGAACCGTTCACCAAGGTCTTTTCGGTGGCATGAGCCATTGGAAATCGGTCAAGGCGAGGCAATTGTTGGCTGCCCTGCTGCGGATCGGATGGGAGGTCGCCTGGCAAAAGGGTTCTCACCGCCGGCTCAAGCGGGCCGGGTGGCCCAACTACACGTTTGCGTTCCATGACAACGAAGAAGTCGGCCCTGGCCTTCTCTCGCAGATCGCCAAGAAGACCGGGCTGCAGCCTGACGACTTGTAGCCAGCTCCCCGCTGCTTTCTACTGGAACTCGATCCCCGCCATCACCAGTTGCGGCATCGCCTGATTCCAGCTTTCCGGAATGTTGTCGAAAGGCAGCCGGAAGGGCTTGATCTGCTCCGGCGAAAGCGCGCCGATCTTCGGACTCACGATCGCGACCCGCTCGCGCAACACCACCTGCCCGTACGCATCGTAAAACACGCACGTGATCTCCACCGTCTTCACGATGCGGTCGCCCGCGTTCTGTATATTGCCCTCAATCTCCACCACGCTCTGCTTCAGATAGCTTTCGTGGGCCTTCATCTCCACATTCGTCAGCTTGAGATACTTGGCATACGCCCGCGCCGGCCCGGTGAGCGGCGGGGGCGGGGGCTGCGGCTTGTTGGCCGCCCGGTCCAGATAGAAGAAGCCGCCGAGGCCCAGCACGAGCACCAGGCCAACCACGATCGCCATCGGCGGGATGGCGGCTTTCGGTTTCGGGGGCGCTTTTTTACTTACCACCAACGGTCATTTCTCCCATCTTGATTGTAGGCGCTGCCACCGATCCGCGAAACTCCAGATCGCTGCCGATCGCCTCAATGCCGCGCAGCATGTCGTTCAGATTCCCCGCGATCGTCACTTCGCTCACCGCAAACGCCAGTTCTCCATTGCGGATCCACAGCCCGGCCGCGCCCCGCGAGTAATCTCCCGTCACCACGTTCACCCCGAACCCCATCAGCTCGGTCACATAGAACCCGTTCGGGATCGCCGCAATAATCTGCTCCGGGGTTTGGACGCCCTTCTCCAGGAAAAAGTTCCCGTGCCCGATGCCGGCATTGCCGGTCAGCCCGCGCGATGCGTTGCTCGTGGTCTTCATCCCCAGCTTGCGCGCCGCATAGGTGTTCATCAGGTAACTCTTCAGCACGCCGCGCTCGATCACCACCGTGCGCCGCGAGGCCACTCCCTCATCGTCGAACGGCGAGGTGCCGAACAGCCCCGGCAGCGTGCCATCGTCGATCACCGTCACGCCGTCGCTCGCCACCTTTTCGCCGAGTTTGCCGGCCAGGAACGATTCCTCCCGGTAGACGTTCATGCCGTGGACGGCTTCGAAAATGTTGTCCAGCAGGCTGCGCGCCGTGCGCGGTTCGAACACCACCGGCACCTTCTGCGTCTCCACCTTCACGGCATTCAGCCGCCGCAGCGCGCGCCGGGCCGCCATCCGCCCGACGTGCTCGGCAGCCTCCAGCCCGGAAAATCCGCGCGCCAGCGTGTACCAGTAGTCGCGTTCCATGCTCTCGCCATCGCGCGCCACCGGCGACGTGCTCAGCGTGCAGTAGCTGCTCCGGTACTCGCCCGCGAACCCCCGCGAATTGGCGAATATGTGCCGTCCCACGTGATTGTCGAACGATGCGCCCTCGGAATTAGAGATCCGCGGATCGCTGGAGAGGGCCGCTTCCTCGGCGCGCTTGGCGGTCTCGATCTTGAACGCCGTATCCAGTTCCGCGACCTCGTCGGAGTACATCCCCAGGTCGCCTTCCAGCGTGCCGAACTCGTCGGGGTCGGGCAACCCCGCGTGCGGATCCTCGGTCGTGATATCGGCCAGTTCGATCGCCGATTTCACCAGGTGCGCGACCCCGTCATCGGAAAGATCGCTGGTGTACGATGCGCCCGTGTGCCGCCCGATCAGAATGCGCAAACCGGCGCCGCGCGATCCGGCTTCCTTCAGATTCTCCAGTTCGCGCATGCGCACGTTGGCGGAGAACTCCTCGCCTTCGGCGATGGTGCACTCGGCGTCGCTCGCGCCCGCCGCCAGGGCCCGCTTCACGATATCCTGCGCAAGCTCCGAAAGGTGATTGGCGCTCAAGCCGTGCCTCCTACGGTCAGTTTGTCGATCTTGACGGTGGGGATCCCCACCCCCACCGGCACGCTCTGCCCTTCCTTGCCGCAGGTGCCGATGCCCTCGTCGAGCCGCAGGTCGTTGCCCACCATGCTGACGTACTTCAAGGCTTCCGGCCCGTTGCCGATCAGCGTGGCGTTGCGCACCGCTCGCGTCAGTTTGCCGTCCTCGATGAAGTAGCTCTCCGATGCCGAGAAGACAAAGTTGCCGCTGGTGATATCCACCTGCCCGCCGCCGAAGTTCACGCAGTAGAGTCCCTTGGGCACGGAGCGGATGATCTCTTCCGGATCGCTCTCCCCGGCCATCATGAACGTGTTCGTCATGCGCGGCATGGGGATGTGCGCATAGCTTTCGCGCCGCCCGCTGCCCGTGGACTCCGCTTTCAGCAGCGTGCACGAGAGCTTGTCCTGCAGGTAGCCCCGCAGCACGCCGTTCTCGATCAGGACGTTGCGCCTGGTCGGCTGCCCTTCATCGTCCACGTTGAGCGATCCGCGCCGGTTGCCGATCGTGCCATCGTCCACCACGGTGCATAGTTCGCTCGCCACCTTCTGTCCCATGCGCCCGCTGAAGGCCGAGACGCCCTTGCGGTTGAAGTCCGCCTCTAAGCCATGGCCCACCGCTTCGTGCAGCAGGATCCCCGGCCAGCCGGGCCCCAGCACCACCGTCATCTCGCCGGCCGGCGCTTCCACCGCATCCAGCATGGCGATAGCTTCGCGCGCCGCTTCGTGGGCGAAATGCTCCGGCGTTTTTTCTTTCAGGAAATAATCCAGATCCATGCGTCCGCCGCCGCCCGCGTGGCCGCGCTGCGGCGGCCCGCCGGCCTGCCGCGCCAGCGCCGACACGCTAAGCCGCGCCAGCGGCTGACGGTCCACCGAGAGTCTGCCTTCACTGGTGGCCACCAGCACCTGCCGCAAATTGTCGGCGTAGACCGCCTGCACCTGAAAGATGCGCGAGTCGTATGCGCGAGCCGCACGGTCGGCGCGCTTCACCAGTTCCACGCGTTCGCTAAACGCCGTTTCGGTAGGCGCCATCAGCACCGGGTACAGATTGTGCTTGTGGCCCTCGTTAAGATCGAATTTTTCCACCTTAGCCGGCGCCGCCGCAATGTGCGCCGCCACATTGGCCGCCTTGCGAATCTTTTCGGGCGCCAGATCGTCGCTATAGGCGTACCCGGTTCGCTCGCCGGAGATTACGCGCACCCCAACGCCCATCGAAACGCCCTGCGCCGCGCTTTTCACCATCGATTCGTCGATGCCGATGGCACTCGTCACCTGGTATTCGAAATAGAGGTCGGCGTAATCGCCCCCCTGCGAAAGCGCCTCACCCAGATAATTCTCCAGGTCCTGACGGGTAATCCCAAAGCGCGCCGCGAAAATCGACTCGGAAAACTGCATACCTTCAGGCTAGCAGAGTGCACGTACCCTTGGTCGGGAGCGCCGGACGTTGCGCCATAGTCAATAATTGACAAGCCGGAACTGACGCACTACCATGGGGCGATAATAACAGCAGGAGCCCTTCCCTATGGCCGTGGAACAGATGAACATTTCGATTTCGCCTCAGATGGCGAAGTTTATCCGCGGCAAGGTGAAGGCTGGCGGCTATACCAACATCAGCGAAGTAGTACGCACGGCGGTCAGACGTATGCAGGAAGAAGAAGCCCGCGAGGCGCGACTAGCCCGCCCCGCGGCGGACGGAATCCTCGACGAACTCACCGATGGAGAGAAGGCTTCCATCCGCGAGCGGGTACAGGCTGGCTTTGCAGCGATCGAGCGCGGAGAGTATACCGACTACGTGGGCCGGGAGGGCCTTGGACATTTGGCCGCCAGGGTCAAATCCCGCGGCAGGAAGCTGCTAGCCGACAGAGCCCCAAGAGCATGAAGCGCTACCGCGTCTCGAATGCGGCCGAGAACGATCTGGACGAGATATTTGCTTATTGGGCGGAACGCGCAAACCTGGATATTGCAGACCGATTGATCGATGCGATTGTAGATCGTTTTTGGTTGCTCGGAGAGTACCCCGAATCCGGGCGGGCGTGTGATGACATCCAACCAGGCACAAGATGCGTTCCAGCCGGAAAGTATCTAATTTACTACCGGAAAATGCGGCAGCGCGTCGAAATCGCCCACGTTTTCCGCGGCGCGAGAGATCAGCGGAAGGCTTGGAAAGACAGTAAAGGCTAGCCCCGCACCCTATTTAATCCCCAGCGCCCGGCAGTCCTCGTCCACCATCTCCCGGACCAGGTCCGCGAAGCTGACCCGGTGGGTCCAGCCCAGCACCCGCCGCGCTTTGCTGGCGTCGCCTT
>JADGNS010000494.1 GCA_017883355.1 Candidatus Solibacter sp. | reverse complement strand
TCCGCGCCAGCTTGGCGTCGGCATCGGTCTTCGATGCGTGGGTCTGATTGGATCGCTTCTCGCCGTGAAAGTTCACCGTCGGATTCCCCGGATCGTCGCGCGGAGGAGTGTTCTTTCCTTCCTTCGGTTGAAAACTCTTCACACTGGCCCAAGCCTCCAGCAGCGTGCCGTCCACCGTGAAGTGTTCGTCCGAAGTCAGGCCCTTGGCCCCGGCTTGCGCCACCACCTGCGCCAGAAACTGTTTGGCCACATCGGCCTGCAGCAAGCGGTCGCGATTCTTGGTGAACACGGTCGCGTCCCACACCGCGTCGTCCGCGTTCAGCCCCACAAACCAGCGAAACAGCAGGTTGTAATCCATCTCCTCCATCAGCAACCGCTCGCTGCGGATCGAATACAGCATCTGCAGCAACTGCGCTCGCAGCAGCTTCTCCGGCGCAATCGAGGGCCGGCCCACGTCGGCATACATCGCGTCAAAGGCCCCCGACAACCGCCCCAGCGCCTCGTCCACCATGGCCCGGATCGCGCGCAGCGGATGGTCCTTCCGCACCCGCGCTTCCGGCGATAAGTAGCTGAATATCTGACTCTGCTGCTCGTCCGCTCCTCGCATACTTCTTCGTAACACACCCGGTTATGGATGGGGAGTTGTTTTTCAGCAGCCTGTTAGGCACCCTTCGCAGCAAGGGCCTGCCTGCTTCGCTTTGCGTTCGCGGTGTACTGTCATGCGGAAGATGGCGGTCTGCCGCACGCAAAAAAGGCCGGCCCTTTAGGGGCCGGCCAATGAACGGTCTTACGCAATCACTACTTCGTGCAAGTCTCGCTGACCATCTTCACCTTGGTGACGTTCAAATCGCCGTAGGCTTCTTTGCTGGCCGCTTTCTCCATCTGGCCTTCTTTCTTTTCTTCAGCTTTCGTTTCATGCGTGACTGTGCCGGTCGCGCTTACTTGATGGCCGATGTGCTCCTCAAGTTTGACGCTATCGCTGCGCAGGTCCCAGGTCTTCCCGTCTGCTGCCGTAAGGGTGACTTCTCCGGGCTGACTGCCTTTTGTCAGACAGCCGGTTACCGTCTTTGGTTTCACCGTTTTTGCATCTTGCGTTGCTTGTGCCGAAGCTGCCGTGTTGGGTGGCGTGGCGGCGTCTTGCGCTAGCGAGACAGCGGACGCCAGAAGCGCGAAAGCAAACGAAACGAACATAAACTTCTTCATAATTTGGAACTCCTTCGGCCAGAAGCGAAAAATGAGTTGTCGGTCTGATGACCCCGGAACACGCTGCGACGCCAGCGCCTTCCGTTGGTCCTCCGTTACGAATAGAGAGGGGTTTTAGCCTGAGCCAGTTCAGAGTCCCTGAGTGCTCGGCCGCGGACGCTCCACGAACTCGCCCGAAGAGAAACATGCGGAGCAGGCGCGTTGGGACAACCTGCCAGCCAGCGCGCCACCCGCTCCGCTCTACCACTGATCTACAACTAACGTTAGCCAGCCTAAGCTTTCGAAATCCGTGCGTCTGAGCACTATTGCACATTTCTGAGAAATGTATGGGATGTCGGATACTAGAACCGAGTCGTCGCCTGTATCAGTTGAAGGTGGACGGGCGGTGTCCAGTGCCACTTCCAAGCCCCCGGCAAACTACGGGGGCTTTCGCCTTTGGCGTACCCGTGCGTTGCTCACGAACCTCGTCGCACCCATATCCACGTTGGTCTTAGCACCTGCTAGACTATCGAGTCGAATCCTGATTTCTGCAGACGATTCTGGGGACAACTCTTGCCGACGGATCCGGTTCTGGTCGTTCATGGTGGCGCATGGGCCATGCCCGATGACATGGTCGACGCCCACATTCACGGCGTGACGAACGCGCTCGCTGCGGGATGGCGCGTGCTCGAACGCGGCGGCGCGGCCCTCGACGCCGTCGAGGAAGCTGTCGTCATTATGGAAGACGACGAGACCTTCGACGCCGGACGCGGCAGCTTCCTCAACCGCGACGGCAAAGTCCAACTCGACGCCCTCATCATGGACGGCGCCACGCTCCGCGCCGGAGGCGTCGGATGCGTCGAGCGTCTGCGCAATCCCGTGCGCGCCGCCCGCAAGATTCTCAGCGAGAGTCCGCACGTCTATTTCGTCGCGGAAGGCGCCGAACGATTCGCCGCCGAGCACGGCATCGCGCTCTGCAAGAACGAAGACCTCGTCATCCCGCGCGAGGTCGAGCGCCTGCGCGCGTACCAGGCCGAGGCCGCGCAACATGGCAACGATCTGTTCGCGCCCAGCTCCGACGATGTGACCATCTCGCACGACACAGTCGGAGCAGTCGCGCTCGACCGCGCTGGCAATATCGCCGCCGCGACTTCAACCGGAGGCACGCTGAACAAAGCTCCCGGACGCCTCGGCGATTCCTCGCTGATCGGTTGCGGCTGCTACGCGAACAACGAGAGTGCCGCCGTCTCCACCACCGGATGGGGTGAACCGATCATGAAGTTAGTGCTGGCCAAATGGACCGCCGACCGCATTCAGGCCGGCAATCTTCCGGAGTGGTCCGCGCAGGAAGCCATGAACTACCTGAAGCAGCGCCTCGACGGCCACGGCGGCATCATCGTGCTGAACCCCGAAGGCCACATTGGCATCGCCCACAACACCCCGCGCATGGCCTGGGCCTACAAGACCGTGAGGAAGCAGGAAGCGGGCATCGAGAAGAGCGCACCCTAGCCGACTATGTCGTGAAGCTACGGCGTTACCTCGTACACCACGCCAAATCCAGACGACCCTCCTCCGGAAGTTGTTCCATACAAATGCCCGCTTCCGTCGATGATCAAGTTGACGATGTACGGAAAGATTCCGTCTCCGCCCGCCGGAGAAAAGCGATGGAGAATCCTTTCGGTCCAGTTGCCGTTGGAGCCAGGAAACAGCTCGAACACGGTACCGCGATGCTTGCCGCCGGTGTTCGTGGTTCCATAAAGATTTCCCGCAGCATCTATTACGAGGCCCGACTCTGGGTCAGCGCCATCGCTCCCGCCGGCGAAAAGATGAAGCGGCTTCTCCGTCCACGACCCATTCGAACCGGGACTAAGTTCGAAGGCATCGTAGGCTGTTCCATAGATGTTCCCGTGAGTATCGAAAGCCAGAGCGCCGATTGGGCTGGTCGTTCCGTCAGTATTCTTGAATGCGTAAAGAACCTTCTCCGTCCAGGTGCCGTTCGCATTGGGCGTCATTTTGAAAACGACTCCATAGTCATGCGTGCCGCCCTGAGAGGTGTTCCCATATACGCTGCCCGTATTGTCGACGAGCAATGGACCATCGAAGGGATACGAGCCGTCATCTCCGCCTGTAAAGGCATGCAGCACTTTTTCAGTCCAGTTGCCGTTCGATCCCGCAACGACTTCAAAGACCACGCCGAATCCGTTGGATCCTCCCGTGTTTGTGGTGCCATACAAGTTGCCAGCACGATCAATCGAGAGGCCGGGACCGTACGGAGCACCGCCGTCGGCTCCGCCGGTGAAGTTGTAGAGGATATTCTCGGTCCAAGTTCCGTTCGTTCCCGGCGAGAGCTCAAATACGGTTCCCTGAAAGGAGGTGCCGCCGAACACCGTGGTTCCGTACAAGTTACCCTTGCTGTCGAACACTAAGCTGCCATAGGGGAAAGCGCCGTCTGAGTTGCCCGACAATCCCGTGAAGCTGTAGAGGACTTGCTCAGTCCAAGTGCCGTTGGAATTCGGAGTGAGTTCGAAAACAGTGCCTCCCGAATTGCTGCCACCTTGCTGCGTGGTGCCATAGAGATTGCCTTTGCCGTCAAGAACGAGTCCGCCTTGAGGAGCTCCGCCGTCGCTGCCTCCGGTGAAGGAATAGAGGATCTTTTCTGTCTGGGCCGTTGCTCCAATCGTCATCATCCCTCCAATCACGATCGCGATAAGCACTCGCGAGATACCTGCGCATGCCTGCTGCTTCATAAGTTTTCACTCCTGTTGAGATATCGCTTGGGACGGGGGAACAGCGCGAACTGGCCGAAGAGCTTATCACGGTTCCGGCGACCGAACAATTGCGAGGGTGAGCCTCGCGACGGCCCAGAACCCGCGCTGCTAGGGTGTTACAGCCAGCCCTTGGTGCGCGCGATCCGCGCCGCTTCCACGCGGTTGCCGGCACCCAGCTTGCTGATCGCTTCAGAAAGATAATTCCGCACGGTGCCGTCGGAGAGTCCCAACTCACCGGCAATGTCGCCGCTGGCCATTCCTTCTCCCGCCAAGCGCAGCACCTGGCGTTCGCGGTCGGTGAGCGGATCCATCTCTCCCCAAGCTTCGGTAGCGAGTTCGGGATGGATGACGCGCAGTCCCTGATGCACGCGGCGCACGGCGTCGGCGAGTTCTTCAGCACGCATGTCTTTCAGCAGATATCCTGAGGCTCCGGACTCGAGCGCGCGCCGCAGATATCCCGAGCGCGCGAATGTGGTGACGATCACAACACGCGTCCCGGTGCGGCGGCGCTTCAGTTCCGCTGCCACGTCGAGGCCGCTCATGTGCGGCATTTCAATGTCGGTGATGAAAACGTCGGGCTTGTGCGTGAGCACAGCCTGAAGCGCTTCCCTCCCGTTCGCCGCCTTGGCGACAACGGAAATGTCGCCCTCGATTTCGAGCAGGGCGGCGAGCGCGCCGAGCACCATCCCCTGATCTTCGGCCAGCACTACGCGAATGGTCTTGCGGCCTTCTTTGCCGCTCTCTTTGTTTGAGTTTGAGGGATTCACTTCCGGCTGCCTTCGCCTTGCGGCGCGACCTGTTTCAACGGCAGAGTAATGATGAGCGTCGTGCCAGCTTCGGTGCGGCGGTTCAGCGTGCCCCCAATCATTTCGACTCGTTCGCGCATGCCGCGCAATCCGTTGCCTTC
>JADGNS010000493.1 GCA_017883355.1 Candidatus Solibacter sp. | reverse complement strand
CCAGGAACTCGTAGCCGCAGGGCGTGCTCCCTCTCCTCCCGCAGCGGGAGGAGAGGGCCGGGGAGAGGAGGGCCGTTCGGTCGTTGGAGCAGCCCCTCTCCCCAACCCTCTCCCCGCTCGTTCCTCGCGGGGCGAGGGAGAAGACCCGCGCCGACTCCACCAACTGAAGCATCTCATCCCGCTCATCAAAGGCGACCTCGATTGGATCGTGATGAAGTGTTTGGAGAAGGATCGCCAGCGCCGTTACGACACGGCTAACGGCCTCGCCGCGGATCTGAAGCGCCACCTCAACAACGAGCCGGTCGTGGCCCGTCCACCGACTGCGGCCTACAAATTCCAGAAGGCCTTTCGGCGGAACAAACTCGTGTTCAGTGCGGCGGCGGCGGTGGCAGTGGCGCTCATCCTCGGGGTAATCGTCAGCGCTTGGCAGGTAGTGCGGGCAAAGCGAGCGGAAGCCCAGGCGCTCACCGAGAAGGCCAATGCCCAGGCCGCGTTGCAGTTCATCCAGGAGGACGTGTTGAGGCAGGCCAGCCCCGGTTATCAGCCGGATCGCGAGCTGACCGTCCGCGCCTTGCTCGACCGCATCGGCGGCCGGCTTGACCGCGCCACCGGACGTCCGCCGCTGGTCGAAGCTTCCATCCGCCAGACGCTCGGCTCCGTCTATACGGAACTCGGCGACTACGCCAAGGCCGTCGAGCATTATGAGGCCGCGCTGCGCGTCCAACGCGAGCACCTCGGCGAGAGCCACCTGGACACCCTGCGGTCCCTGAATGGTCTGGCCACGGCCCGCTGGCTGGGTGGCGAGATGTCTTTGGCCGAGCCGCTCACCCGCCAGGGGCTCGAAGCGAGCCGGCGCACCTTGGGCGAAAAGCACCCGCTCACGCTCCAGTTCATGCAAACGCGGGCCATCGTCGTGATGCTCCAGGGCGAAACCCCGTGGCCCGAAGTGGAAGCGCTGTTTCTCCGAACGCTGGCCTTGCACCGTGAAGTTCTGGGTCCGGACCACCCGGAGACACTACGACTGATTTACGAACTCGGTTGTGGCTACGTTTTTCATGAGGAGCCGGCGAAGGCGGAACCATTCCTCTTGGACAACCTCGATCGCGCCCGTCGCGTGCTGGGCGAGAAACACCCCACCACCATGAACCTGACGTCACTCGCGGCCGGCGACTATCGGATGTTGAACCAACTTGAGAAGGCTGAAGCCCTGGCGCTCCGCACCTTGGAACTGCGCCGCAGCGCCCTCGGCGAGGAGCATCCTATGACCGTGGGCTCCATCTGCATATTGGCCAACATCTATGTCAGGCAACAGCGGTTCGACCAAGCCGGGCTACTCACGGAACAGGCCCTCACGCTCAGCCGTCGCCTGCCCTTGGAGAAGAGTGTTTTTTTGGCTGGGCATCTGAGCAACTTGGGGTGGGCTTACCTCGAACAAGGCAAGGTTGCCGAGGCTGGATCTCTTTGCGAATTGGCGTTGCAGGCGACGCGGCGCAAGCCGGACGCCAACCCGCTGGCGAACGCTAGCACCATCATTCAACTGGGTGCCGTCCGTCTCGCGCAGGAGAAATACGCCGAGGCTGAAATGCTTCTGCGCGAAGGTTCACCTTTCGCGGAGAAATACTGGGCTGACGCGGCGTATCGGTTCTATGTCGTAAGCCTCCTCGGCGCGAGTCTGGCGGGCCAAAAGAATTACGCCGACGCCGAACCGCTCCTGATCGAGAGCTGCCAGGGACTCCAACAGCGCCAGGCCAGCCTGCCCCCGTATCTCAACGCCCCGCGCCGGATCACGGAATCCCTCGAACGGCTGGTGCAACTCTACGACGCCTGGGGCAAACCCGCCCAGGCCGCCGAGTGGAAACAGAAACTGGCCGCGTTTCAACAGGCAGCCAAAGTCAGCGACAACAAATCCAAAACTCCGTAATCCATGAAACCAACCCACACCCTCCCCGCGCTGTTGTTGAGCCTGGTTTTGCACGGGGTCGGGCCAAGGCTACTGGGTGCAGAAGCCCGGGCTTCCGAGGCTTCCGACGCGCCACCACCGAAGGTGGACCTCGCCATCGTCGGCACCGGGATTTCCGGATTGGCAGCCGCGTTGGATGCCGGTCGCCCCGGAGCGAATGTCACGGTCATTGACATGTGGTCGGTGTTCGGCGGCCATGCGGTCATGTCGGGCGGGCTGGTTTGCCTGGTGGACACGCCATTTCAGCGCGCCCAGAACATCGCCGACTCCCCGGACCTGGCCATTCGCGACTTTCTCACGCACGGCCAGGACGCGAATCCAGATTGGGTCCGTCTCTATGCGCGCGATTCCAAGCGC
Organism: Candidatus Solibacter sp.; assembly: GCA_017883355.1. Classification (GTDB taxonomy): domain Bacteria; phylum Acidobacteriota; class Terriglobia; order Bryobacterales; family Bryobacteraceae; genus Solibacter. Next base: position 2,546 of record JADGNS010000493.1, on the reverse strand, counting down.
GAGGTCTATGACTGGCTGGATGCGCTAGGCGTTGGTTGGTCCCAGCTTTTCCCACTCATGCCAGGCAACAGCGTCCGCCGTCAACACTGGGCGAAGGGGCGTGGGATCGGACTCATCAGCCCCATCTACCGCGAGTGTCTCCGTTGGACGAACATTCACTTCATCTGGAACACCAAGGTCACGTCCCTGCTCATCGAGGATGGCCAGGTACGGGGCGTGCGCGACGTAGGCCTGCGCGACGGATTAACCAACGACTTTCGCGCAGCCTCCGTCGTCCTCGCCACCGGCGGATTCGAGAGCAACCTCGAACTGGTGCGGCAGCATTGGCCGGCAGCCCTGCCCGGCCTCGAGGGCGGTGCGAAAGTACTGCTGGGTTCCGGCATCAATTCGCTCGGCAGTGGTTTCGACGTAGCGACCGCTGGCGGTGCGGCCCTGACCAACCTGGACCATCAACTGTTCTATGCCACCGGTTTGGTGGACCCGCGCGATCCCTCCGGGAAACGCGGCCTCAACAGTTTCAATGCCGAATCCATCTGGGTGAACACGCAGGGCCGGCGCTTCGTGCGGGAGATGGTCGGACGCGTTCCGGATCTCGGCGGCTCGGTGCCAGCGGTGATGCGGCAGCCCCAGGCAAAGTATTGGTCCATCTTTGATGCCCGGGGTCGTGCCGTATTCTTTGTCTCCGGTTCCGGCTGGGACGACACCAACGCTGTGCAGCGCGAAATCTTTGCCAACCCGAAAATGGCCACATGGGTCAGGCAAGCCGACACGATCGCCGGTCTCTCTCGAGCCACAGGATTGCCCATGGACGCGTTGGAGCAATCCGTTCGGCGATGGAATGAAATGATCGCCGCAGGCGAGGACATCGAGTGGCAGCGTTTTGGTCGGGGTGAAACGAACCGGCCCGCACCCATCGCCACTCCGCCGTTCTATGCCATCCAATATTTCCCGCTCTCCCGCAAAAGCATGGGCGGCGTGGCTGTCGATCTCTCCTGTCGCATTCTTGATCGTCGCGGTCAACCGATTCCCAACCTCTACGCCGTGGGCGAACTGGCCGGAGTGGGTGGCCTCAATGGCCGGGCCGCGCTGGAAGGCACGATGCTGGGGCCGGGCCTGTTGATGGGGCGACTCGCCGCGCGCGATGTCGTGGCGCAATTGAAGTCAGAAGGGAAGTTGCCAGCCTCAAACCTCGCAAGCCCGCCACCAAAAAATCCTCCCGCCACCAAAGCCAGCGATCCCGAGTCGCTCCGTTCCTGGCGCGAGGTGTTGCGGCAACTGGTGACTGAACCGCGTCCAGGTCATCTGCATTTTGAGAAAGCGCACGCTGTCGTATTGGATCGAAACTTCGATTGCGCCCAGTGCCATCGCGAATCATCGCCGTTGGCGCTCACTGCGGAACAACTGGATCGGGACGCACTCATTCAAGCGTGCTCGATCTGCCACGGATCGGTGAAGGAGTGAAAACTCTAACATGAATACAACCCACACCACCGCTCTTATCGGTACGCTTCCTGGCAGTGGCATCCACATCGCATGGGACAAACCCGCCCAAGCCGCCGGGTGGAAAAGGCCACTCGCCGAGTTTCAGCAAGCCGCCAAAATCAAGGACGGCATAAATATCCCTGGCGCAAAGAATCCATAGCCCACCGATGAACCCGAATCGCGAAGAAGTCCTGTTTGCATTGGCACTGGAAAAGCCGGCGGCCAAGCGCCCCGCATTTCTGGATGCAATGTGTGAAAGCGATCCAGCCCTGCGCCAACGCCTCGATGCGTTGCTCGCCGCGCATGAGCAACCTGAAACACTGCTGGCTAAGCAGGCCGAAGCCGCCCGCCCCACGATCAAACTCGATCTCGCCGATGCGCCCGACGAGGCCGTGGGTCAGACGCTCGGGCGCTACAAGCTGCTGGAAGAACTCGGCGAAGGCGGCTGCGGCGTGGTCTACGTCGCTGAACAGACCGAGCCGGTGCGGCGGCGCGTGGCGCTCAAGGTGATCAAGCTGGGCATGGACACCAAGCAGGTCGTCGCGCGGTTCGAGGCGGAACGGCAGGCGTTGGCGATGATGGATCATCCGAACATCGCCAAGGTGCTGGATGCGGGCACGACCGACGTGGGCCGGCCTTACTTCGTCATGGAACTGGTGCGCGGCATCAAGATCACCGACTACTGCGATCAGGCCAACCTCACCACCAAGGAACGGCTCGACCTTTTCATCAAGGTTTGCCAGGCGATCCAGCACGCGCACCAGAAGGGGATCATCCATCGCGACATCAAGCCGTCGAACATCCTCGTCACGCTGCACGACGGCCTGCCGGTGCCCAAGGTGATTGATTTCGGCATCGCCAAGGCCACGGAAGGGCGGCTGACGGACAACACCGTTTACACGCAGTTGCACCAGTTCATCGGCACGCCAGCCTACATGAGTCCCGAGCAGGCGGAGATGAGCGGGCTGGACATTGATACGCGCAGCGACATCTACAGCCTGGGCGTGTTGCTCTACGAGTTGCTTGCGGGCAGCACGCCGTTCGACCCGAAGGAACTGATGGCC
>JADGNS010000492.1 GCA_017883355.1 Candidatus Solibacter sp. | reverse complement strand
CTGAGGCTTACGTGGAAGCTCGAGTCGAGCGTCCCCGCACTATCCATGCGAATCAGCCCGCCCTGAAGGCGGCCGTCGGCGGCGCTGAAGTACCCGCCCACCACGATGGACCCGTCCGGCTGGCGGGCCAGCGCCGTTACGTCCCCATCGAACCCCAGCCCGGGATGAAAGGAGAGGTCCACCGTGCCGTCCTGTTGCAGGCGGGCCAAGTGGCGTCGGGCCGTGCCGTTCACGCTGGCGAAGAAGCCGCCCACTACTAAACGGCCATCCGGTTCTTCGATGGCCGCGCGAATTCCAGGGAGGCCGCCGCCGAAACCGAGTTGCTCGCCTCCTCCGCCGGGATCGAACTCGATATCGAGCGAGCCGGGCCCCATCGGGCGGTCAAGCACCGTAAGGTCGGCGGCCCGACTTTCCACCATGCCAAGGGAATTCGATACCTGGACCGTGTAGAGCCCACTGTGCGCGAGCGCAAGATTCGGGAGGGTCAACGTGCTAGTGGTTGCGCCGCTCAGTGGTAAGGCGTCATGCTTCCATTGGTAGCTCAATGGCCCGTCGCCAGTGGCGGACACCGCGAACGTGGCGGTTTGGCCGGGAAAGCGCGTCAGGCGCGTCGGTTGACTCGTAATAGCCGGCGCGGGGTCCCGGGCCACCATCACCTCTCCACTCCGCTCGAAAGCGAATGCGCTTCCATCGGGCGAGAATTCAAGGCTGAAGCTCGCGCCCGGGCCCGGGGAGTAGGTGCGCAGCAACGTCCCATCCGTCATCCGCCAGAGGCGCAAGGTCCCGTCGTCCCCCGTCGAGGCCAGGGTAAAATTAGGCGCCACGGCTACCTTCCAGACCCCGTTCGTATGGGCTGAGAGCGACCGCAACAACGCACCGTCTCCGACCCTCCAAATTCGGATGCTTCCGTCGTCCCCCGCCGAAACAAGGGTGGCACCATCCGCGCAGAAGACCACGCTCCGGACCCGCGCCGTGTGTCCTGCCAGCACGCGAACCAAGCTGCCATTCGTGACGGACAGCAGTTTGACCGTCGGGTCTGTGTCGCCGCCCAGCGCGACCAGCGTGCCGTCAGGTGAGAACGCGACATTGTAATGACTCCATTCGAAGCCCGTGTAGCTCTGACTGAACAAGCCAGTGTCCGCCTGCCACAGCATCACCGCACTCTGGTCACTGCTCCACGAAGCCAGCCTCCCGCCCGGTGCGTAAGCTACGCCGGTCACGTCACCCGCGATGGACTGGTCCCACGCCAAACTGCCGTCCCAGACGTTGTGAACCCGCACGACGCCGCTGTCGTCACCGCTGACCAGTTGCAGGCTATCGGGCGAAAACGCCAGCGACATGACTCCGCTGATTACATTGGACATCGTCCCAACCAGGGTGCCATCGGCTACCCGACGCACTTGCACTCCGTCCTGTGCTGCCGCCAGCCATCGGCCGTCTGGCGAAAACGCCAGGACCCCGCTTCCATTGCCTGGCTGGGTCCAGAGCACCTCGGGCTGGTCCTGGGCGAACAGAGGAGTAGCCAGGTTCACGCCAGCCATGCACACCGCCAGGAGACGCGCCACCCTGCTCAGCCCTGTTGCAACGTCCCTCGTCCCGCGCACCGTCGTGGAACTTAACGCCAAACATGCCCCAGTTGATATTCGCGGAAATGTCGTCATGGTAAGAGCCATTCTGCCTTTCAATGTTGGAAGTGAGAAACCTTCTTGGAGCGATCGGGAGGCTGCGGATGTTCCTGCCCCCGCCGGGTCGGCGTGCACGCACGCTCAACCCGTGCTGGCGCCAAACCGTTTAACCGGTCGGTTCCGACTACCAAGACCAGCAGTTCCATAGGGCACTCGCTCGCGCATAGTTTAAAGCAAGAGGGTCCGCGAATACAATGCTGCTCTCTTTTTACACTTGCTCTTAAACACTGGGCCGATTTCCTGGCCCAGCCCGGTCTGAAGGCCAAAGCCTGCTAACTTTCCAGCGCTCAGCTTCCTTCCACCACCATCAACCCGGGATGATTGCCGGTCAGGCTTTTGCCGCCGTTGGGGGTAACGAGGTAGGTGTTCTCGCTGCCCACCATGCCGACGCCGGCCACGCCGCGCTTGGGCTCCAGGGCAATCACCATCCCCTCAACCAACGGCTCATCGAAGCCCTTCGCAATCACCGGCGGTTCGTCAATCTGCAAGCCGATGCCGTGGCCGAGAAAGTTGGAATGCCGGTCGCCGTAGCCCATGAAGTGCTTCCGAAACGCCGCGTCCAGGCTGTCCAGGATCGCTGAGTAAATCTCCGACGGAATCGCCCCGGGCCGGAGCATCTCCGCCGCCCGCCGCTCCACCTGGAGGCACCGTTCGTGCATGGTAAGCGTCTCACCCGAAGGGGCGCCACCGAAGGCATAGGTGAGGGTCTTGTCGGTATGGTAGCCTTCGACGCTGCAGCCAGTGTCCAGAAACACCAAGTCCCCGCGGCGCAGCTTGCGGACAGCAGTGCCCAACACAGGGGCCGCGGGCGCCAGGCCCTGGCAGCCGCCGGGACTGTCCATGCTCGTCGGGTAGAGGGAGCTTTCGCCAAACCCAATCTGGCCGACCAGCGTCTCGGCACCGAAGGCGCCGAACCGCACCACCCCCTGGTGGCCCTGGCGCACCATGACCGGAAACAGGTCGGCGCCAAATTCCGCTTCGCTGATCCCCTCGCGCAACAGCTTGGGCACGTCTTCCTCCATAATGCGCCGGTGAATCTCCCCCGCCCGCTCCATCAGCGCCTGCTCGTAAGGACTCTTCACCGCCCGCACTTTGGCCACCTGCGCATCGAGCGCGGCAACTTCCCGGCAGGGGAAGTGTTTGCGAAAACGCTGCACGAGACCGAATGGCACCACGTCCGCCTCGATGTGAATGGTCTCGGGAATCCTGCCCAGGCTCTGGGCCGCATCGCGGAAGCTGTTCATCGGCCGGATGGCGGGCAGCAGGGATTCGGCGCAGGCGCGCTCAAAGCTGCGCCGCACCCAAAGCACCGCCTCGCCGCCGCGCGGAATGAGCAGCGCGCCGTCCTGCATCGTGCCGGCGAAATAGTATTGGTTCACCCGGCCCAGGATCGCGGCCAGCGCCCACCGCGGCTGCTCCGCATCCATGCGCGCCTGGAAACGGCGCAGCCGGTCCGCCAATTCCGAACGTGGAACCTGGTTCGTCATATCGTGCCGGGACAGTCTGTCGCCCCGCACCCGCCCGGTAAAGGGCCAAGGCGGGAACTGCAATCTCAAGTTTGGGGATTGGGGATTTGAAATGGAGACGCGTGTGCCTGGAAAGGAGCTTCTCATGGTCTGGATGACGAGGTTGCGTTCTTTTCGTCTTCGTGGCGCTGATCCTTTACCGGGATCTTGCCTTCGATGGTGTTACCTTCGAGATTCACACAGCCGACTCTTTGTTCCAAGCGGATGCCGGTAGTTTGCCTTTGAGACTCCGCCGGCCGGGTGTCACGGATTTGGTTGTTCTTGAGGACGACGTCGCGAGTCTCACCCCGGATCCGAATGCCGGCAACCTCCTGGTTCCGGCCGTTGTCCTCGATGAGATTATTCTCCAAACGATTGCGATGCCCGGCCATGCCCAGAGTCTCATTGCGAAAGAGGATCCCATCTTCCCCATTGCCCCGCACTTGGTTGTTGCGCAGCAGATTGTCGGTGTCCTTGTGGCCAATCGAAATGCCGTTGCGCCCGTTGCCTTCGAGCACATTGTCCTCGAATAGGCCGTGACGGACGCGCCAGCACAGGTACAGCCCGTCCGCACCGTTGTTTCGCGCCACGCACTTGCGGATGGTGGCGCGCTGCGAGCCGCTGCCGGGGTGCAGTCCCAAGCTGGTGTTGTTCTCGCTGACGCATTCGTTGAGGAGCACATCGTTTGACTGCTGGAAGCTGATGCCGTCGCCGCTGTAGTCCCGCACCGTGCAATGCTCGATGACGGTGCCGAAGCCCCGGTAGAGGAAGATGCCGCCGCCACGGCAGCCATCGAGCGCCGGGTTGTGTTCGCGGTTGCCCTCGATGATCAAGTGCTCGATCCGGACTCCTTCCAACTCGTAACCGCTAACCACCGGGAACACGGTTACCGCCTTGGCCCCGTCACTGACCATGCAATCGGCGCCCAGCGGACGGTCCAGTGCCAGCGTCGAGCCGTTGCGGCCGATGATGCGAGCCACGGTGATGTGAAAACCGTTGACCCGCTTGCTCCAGATGGCCACACCACAGCCAACGTCGAATCCCTTCGGGTCGGTGACGGTGATTTGTTCCTCGCCAAAGTCGCCATCAATGGCCAGCGAAGATTCACTGGCGTCTGCCTTGCGCAGAATGGTCTTCCCCGGGGTGCCGCGAACGATGACCTGGGGGCGCAAGTGCAGGGAATCGCGCATGAGATACTCGCCCGGACCAATCTCCACAATGCCTCCGCCGAGCCCCGCCACGTAATCCACTGCCGCCTGGAGCGCGCGGTTATCTGTGCCCAGGAGACTCGCGTCGGCCTGGCCCACCGTGATGCGGGGAGCTTCCGCCGTGGCCGACCGCATCTTCCTTGGCAGTTGCTCTTCTTTGGCCGGCGGAGACCAGTCTCTCTCCGGAAGCTGGCCGGTCGCGCTGTGGAGAGGTTGGCAGAGGAGCAAGCAACAGAGAATAAGGAGAGGCGTCTTCATGGTGCCAATAGTTGTGGTCGCGATCAAGTTCATGAGCTTGGGCTGGCAATCATTAGTTAGGAAGTTCTTTCCAGTGGGAAGCTGCCACGGCGCAAACTGGGCATTGGTTGCTGGGCGATCTTCGCAACGGAAGGAAGTCTGTGCCGGATGGCAGAGGAGGTCAACGGAGAATGGAGCGCGGAAAGGCGCTGCGCGAGAGCGTGGGCACGAC
>JADGNS010000491.1 GCA_017883355.1 Candidatus Solibacter sp. | reverse complement strand
CACACGGTCACCGATCTGCGCCGCGCCGGCAAGCGCATCGCCGTGGGATTCGACCACGGCCTCTGGCTGGTGATCCACCTGATGATTGCCGGCCGGCTCCATTGGAACGGCAAGCGCCCGCCGCTGGCCGCCTGGGAGTTCGATAGCGGCACGCTCACCCTCACCGAGGCCGGCACCCGGCACCGCGCCCAGATCCACATCCTCGGCGCGCCCCCCGTAACCGCCGGACTGGAACCTCTGGAAGCCTCCGCCGAAGCCTTCGCCGCCGCCCTGAAAGCCGAGAACCACACCCTGAAGCGCGCCCTCACCGATCCGCACCTCTTCAGCGGCATCGGGAACGCCTACTCCGACGAGATCCTGCACCGCGCGCGCCTCAGTCCCGTCGCCATGACACTCAAGCTGCCGCCGGACGAAACCGCGCGCCTCCACGCGGCAACCCGCCAGGTCCTCACCGAATGGTTGGACCGCCTCCGCACCCAGGCGAATGGCAAATTTCCCGAAAAGGTGACGGCGTTCCACCCGGAGATGGCCGCCCATGGAAAGTACGGCCAGCCCTGTCCGCGGTGCGGCGCTAAGATCCAGCGCATCCGCTACGCGTCCAACGAGACCAATTATTGCCCTGCCTGCCAGACCGGCGGGCGCCTCCTGGCGGACCGCGCCCTCTCCCGGTTGCTCCGCGAGGACTGGCCCCGCACCCCGGAGGAACTGGAGAACCTCAAGCAGCGCTAATCACTTGAGCAGCCCCTTCAAGCCTTCCTCCACCGCCTTCCTGGTCGCCGCCTTCTGCCCCGCGTCCAAGGTGCCATCCTCCGGCAGCAACTCCAGCGCCCTCTCGAAGGCCGCGCGCGAACCCGCCTTGTCGCCCATCGCCGCCAGCGCTTCCCCAAGGCTGGCGCGCACCAGCGCCGATTTCGGCAGAATCGGCACGGCCCAGGTCAGCAGGCCCACCGCTTCGCGCTTCCGCCCCTCGTCGAACAGCAGATCCGCCGCGTCCGTCAGCAAATCGGGATCGGCGTTCTTCACCAACGCGGACAACGCCTGCAGATTCGACGGACCCTCGCTGACGAACATTTTCACCACCTGCGCGCTGGTGGGCGGCACCGCACGCGGCGCCTTGTATTGCAGGCGGAGCAGGCCGCCCTCCCCGGGGTTCCGTAACCACGCGAGGGCCTGCCCGTCTCCCTTCAGATACCCGTCGAGAAATCGCAGGATCACCGTACAGATGGCCTCGTACTTGCGGCGCACGGCGTCGTCCTTGCCCGTGGCGCCCTGGCTGACGAAATCGTTGTGCTCCATCCCCTCCACGCCCACTTCATGGCGCGCGGCAAACCCCAGGTAGGTGTCGAAGACCTCCCAGTGCGGCTGCCTGCGCAAGTCGGCGAACATCACCACGGGGACCGCGGAATTGCGGTTCCGCTCCAGGGCCGCCTTGAAGCTCGCGGCGTCGTCCAGCGAGTGGTACTCCACCGTGGAATCCAGGAAGACCACCGCATCCAGCGCCGAGTTCGGCCGCGCGCGCCAACTGAGCACGGCCTGCGCGCCGTAGCTGTGCCCCATCGCCGCCACCTTCGAGATATCGGCAAAGGGAAGCGTGGCCGCATACCGCAACAGGAAATTCAAGTCCTCCAGCGATGTCGCCAGATCCCCGTTGATGTTCAGGATGCTGGAATCGGCCGCCTGGTACGCGCTGCTCATCACCACGTACCCGTGACTGGCCAGGTATTCGTACGCCACCGCGTTGTCATCGAACGTGCCGCCCAATCCGGGATGGTAGATCACCACCGGGAACTTTCCCGCCGCCGGAGCCACGTTCAGAGTGGCGTAAACCGGCGTGGCCAGCAGGGCGTCCCAGCCCGCCCGCTCCTCGCCAGTGAGCTTGTCGAACTCCTTGCCGAGCATGTACTGGCAGGCCATGTCACGCGTGAACTTGCGCAGCCGCTGCGCGAATTCGGGCGCCGGCGAATCCACCGACACGGCACGGAAATAATCGCGGTAGAGCATCGACGTGTCCATCGCCACGTCGCGCTGCTGCACCGCCGGATACCAGATGGCGAGGAAGATGGGACGCGGCTTCTTGACTGCCGTCACATCCGGCGCCGGATAGTCCGCGTCATAAGATCGCGCCGCATCCACCTGATAGAGCGAGCGGAAGCCCACCGCGTACTTGCCTGGCTTCAACTCACCCCAAAACTGCGACTGTCCCCAACCGCCGGCGACACTCGTCAGCGCCGCCACCACCGCGCACCACCGAATAGACGTCATACCTATTCTCAAATCTACAACAGGCCCGCGCCGGTTGGCAGTCGGAAGCGCATGCCAACACCTGCAACTCGTGCGCCTGCAAACGTGGGGCAGGCGCTTCCGCCAGGCGCTTCCGCCTGCCAACCTCCGGCCTTATTCATGGCGCAGCGCCATGCCGGGTTCCACACGGCTCGCCCGGCGCGCCGGAATGGCGGCGGCGAGCAGGGCCACGGCGAGCATCGCCGCCACGGCAACCAGCACCGAGGCTGGGTCGCGCGGAGCCACCCCGAAGAGCAGGCCGGCGATCAGATGAGTCAACCCGAGCGCAGCCGCGAGGCCGATCAGCATGCCGATGAGCACAGGAACCAGAGACTCGCGCACGATCATGCGGACCACGTCGCTGCGCTGCGCACCCAGCGCAATGCGAACACCGACTTCCCTGGTGCGCTGCGTCACGGCGTATGCCATCACACCATACAGACCGACGGAGGCGAGACCCAGCGCGAGAACTCCAAAGAAACCCGACAGCAGCGCAATCAGGCGCTCGCGATCGAGATGGGCATTAACATCCTGCTCCAGTGTGCGCACGCGGATTATGGGTACGTTGGCATCCATGCTGTGGAGTTCGCGCCGGATGGCGTCGATGGGCGCCGGCAAACCGCCCCCCGTGCGCAGGACCAGCCAGCGGGATTCGGCCCCATCGCTCCAACTGGGGGTGTACATGGTGCCCTCCCTGTCGGAGCGCCGCACCCCGCCATACCGGGCATTCTTGACGACGCCGACAATTTCCAGCGCGTTCTGCGGAGTGTAGCGGTCTTGATAGCTGAGGTGACGCCCGATGGGGTTGGCGCCGCCGAAGAACTGGCGGGCCAGGGCCTCATCGATGATGCAGAGGTGGGATGCGTTGGCGGGGGCCTCGCCGCTACCGCCGCTGGCACGGCCGATAGCGGCAATGAGGCTTTCGCCAGGGGTGACGGCGGGCTCGTCTTCCGGCCGGAAATCGCGGCCCAGCAGCAGCGGAATTCCCAGCGTAGTGAAGTATCCCGCGGTCACCGCGTTGACACCTGCGATGGGTTGCTCGCCCGGCTTGGGCTCGTGGCCTTCCGCCGAGAGCGAAGCCGCTCGCGAGTAGTTGCCCATCGGCGTCATGCCGGACAGGCCCGCCGAACGCACGCCGGGAATGCGCCGCGCGCGTTCCAGCAACCGATCGTAGAACGTGCGCAGGCGATGTCCTCTGTAGCCAAGGTTGGTGGGGTCGATATCCACCACCACCACGTTCTCGCGCCGGAAACCAAGGTCCACATTCTGTAGATTGCGAAGTGTGCGGATGAACAGACCCGCGCCCACCAGCAGCGCCAGGGAGAGCGCCACCTGTCCCGCAACCAGCACCTTGCCGAGCCGCAAACGGGACCTGCCCGGACTGGCCGAACCGCTCTCCTTGATGGTATCGGCGAGTGCGATGCCGCTGGCGCGAAGTGCCGGCGCGAGTCCAAAGAGAACACCAGTGAGCAAGGTCAGGACCACGGAACCGGCGAGCACGGCGAGGCTGGGCCGGAAGCGAAAATCCGGATTGAGGACGTCGAGTTGGGCGAGGAGCGATACACCCCACCACGCCAGGGCGAGCCCAGCCGCGCCCCCGGCCATCGCCAGCACCAGGCTTTCGCCCAGCAGTTGCCGCACCAGGCGCCCGCGCGTCGCGCCCATCGCCAGACGAATCGCGATCTCCTTCCGCCTTCCCGCGGCACGCGAGAGCAGCAGGTTCGCCACGTTGGCACAGGCGATGAGCAGCACCAGGCCGGTAGCGAACCCGAGCGTCACCAAGGGGTCCTGCATGTCGCTTCGGGAGGAAGATGGGGCGCGCGCGCCAGGCGCCAGGACGATTGGGTCTTCCTTGAACTGCCTGGCTTTTCGGCCGGCCTTGGCGGCGGTGTCGTTGACCGCCTCCGCCACCCGCGGCCACAGAACCTGCATGCCGGCCCGCGCCTGCTCGATCGAGATGCCCGGCTTCAGACGCGCCATCGGGACCAGCCAGGACATATTGGGTGTGTCCCACACGCGAGTTGCCGATGGCGTGGTGAAAGGGAACATGGTCAAAGGCACGAAGGCGTCGGCCTCCTGCCCGTTGAACAGACCGCCAAACCCCTTCTCGGCGATCCCAGCGATTTCCAGCGGATACCCGTTGACGGCGAGCTTGCGGCCCATCGCGTTGAGGTTGCCCGCAAAGCGCCGCTGCCAGTAGCCGTACGAGAGAATCGCCACCGGCGAACCACCCGGACTCTTGTCATCGGCCGGCCCGATGACGCGCCCCACCACAGCGCCGATGCCCAGCCCCTGGAAATAATCGCCGCTCACGTACTGAACGTGTCCCACCTCCACGGCTGGTGCCCCTTCGGGACGGAACCCGGCAGCCAGGTGATGGCTGCTGGCGAACAGAGAAGAGAACACCTGGTTGCGCTGTCGGTATTCGCGGAAGAAGGGGTAGCTGTTGATCCGTCCGCCTTCCACGCTCACCAGACGGCCGGGGTCGCGGGCCGGAATCGACCAAAGCAGGAGTTGATCCACCAGGCTGAAGATCGCCGTGTTGACGCCAATGCCCAGCGCCAGGGACGCGATCGCAACGGCCGCGAACCC
>JADGNS010000490.1 GCA_017883355.1 Candidatus Solibacter sp. | reverse complement strand
CGGTCTACCGCGGGTTGTTTCGGCGCGCATTTCCCGGCGAAGCTAATCCTTACCGCGTGGCCAACGTGACGAAGGCGCTGGCGTCGTTCGAGCGCACGATTCTCTCCGGAGGGTCGGCGTACGATCGATTCCACTTTGGCGAGGGAGATGCGATCACGGAAGCGGCCAAGCGTGGGGAGGTGCTGTTCTTTCTGGATTACGGGGGGCCCTCGTGTTTTCGTTGCCACGGCGGTTTTAATTTCAGCGATGCGGTGGATTATGGAGGCAAGGCGCGCGGGCCGGCGGAGTTTCATAATACCGGTTTGTATAATGTGGCCGGGCCTTTCTCGTATCCCTTGCCCAATCTTGGGCTTTTCGAGCATACGAAGAAGCCGGGCGATGTGGGCAGGTTCAAGGCTCCCACGTTGCGCAATGTCGCGCTTACGGCGCCCTACATGCACGATGGGAGCATCGGCACGCTGGGGGAGGTGGTGGACCACTATGCGGCGGGAGGCCGGGGGCGCGAGAATCCGGGAAAGGACCGGCTGGTGCACGGGTTCGGTATGACTGCGCAGAATCGGGCGGATCTGGTGGCGTTCTTGGAGAGCTTGACGGATGAGGGGATGGTTAGGGACCCCCGGTTTGGGGATCCCTGGTCGCGGGACGGGGGAAACGCTCCCTCACGGTCGCGGCTCTGATTGGTTAGAGGGAGTTGAGGTAGGCGATGACGTCTTCCATTTCCTGGGCGGTGAAGCGGGGCCAGGCGAGCTTGCGGGCGGTCATGGATTCCAACATCTGGGGACCGTGGTCCCAGAGGGCGGCCACCATGGTGATTTGGGAATAGGCGTCCTTGCCTTTGCCGAGTTTGGGAGCGCCGCTGGCAGCGTCGTTATGACAGTTGGCGCAGCTCTTGGCGGTGAATGCGGTCTTGCCGCGATTGACGTTGCCGGTGCCGCGGAAATACTGCTTGGTCCAGATGTAGGAGATGATCTGCTGCATCTCTTCCGGCTGGAACGTTGGCGGCGGATTCTTCATGCTGGGCTGGTGGTTCCACATATCGACGGCGATCTCGGTGAGGGTCTGATTCTTGAGCAGCACCTCGAGGGCGCGTTTGCCCACGTGGCACTCCGTGCAGCCCTTGGAGGTGAATAGCTTCTCGCCGGAATCCGACGGCGGGAAGGAGAAGTTCTTCACCAGATCGCGGGTCTCGGGCAGGTGTTGCAGGTAGACCAGCATGTCGGTCAATTCCTGGCCGGTGATCTTGCCCCAGGCGAGCTTTCGCTTGGAGAATTCGGCGCGCATCTTCGGGCCATGGTTCCACATCTGTTGGGCGAGGATGACCGGGTCGGCAAGGGAATCCCACTTGACCACCGGGGGAGCGGCCGGCTCCTTGGAACTGGTGATGCCGTGGCAATCGGCGCAGTGCCGGTCGGTAAATGCCTGCTTGCCGCGCGCGGCGTCGCCATCCTTTTCGAAGTAGCGGGCGGAGACGAAGTAGGCGAACAGATCGGCAGCCTTCTCGGGAGTCATGTTGCCCTGCTTGACGCCCTGCTTTTTCATGGCGGCCCACATATCGGGCGCGTGATTCCACATCAGGCTGGCCATCACGGAGGGGGTGTAGTCGCGATCCACGCGGCGCGACAGATCGGGCGCCAGGGTACCGCCTTTGCCCTTGAGGCTGTGACACTGGATGCACTGCTCGCTGTGGAACAGTTGCTCTCCGCGGCGGGCGTCGCCGGGGATAATGCTGGCCCCCAGCGCGCTCCAGACGACGAGCGCGCCGACAGCAATCACTCGAAGCATGAACATTGCTGGTCTCCTATTTACTCAGTCTAAGCCCGGTCATGAAGATGTGCGCCCGGAAGCCTTCGTACATGTATAACTGCTCGCCGAAGCCATACCATCGCCACTCGGTGTTCCATTGTACGTGCTTCTGGAGGGGAAGGGAAAGGCGTCCCAGCGGCTGGTAGTAGCGCGAGGCCCGCGAACCGTTGGAGACGAAGAGCGATCCGCCGAAGGAAAGCTTGGGTGCGACTCCGACGACGGCGGGCAGCACGATATCGATCATGGAGGTGGCGGTGTGCGCGTTCTCTTTGTAGTTGGAGAGCGTGGGCACGAAGAACGGCAGCAGCAGGAAATCGATGTGGGAGTAGAGGGTGGAGCGGTCATACTCCGCCATGACGCTGATGCGTTTGCCGCCGTTGGGGGTCCAGAAGGCGGCCAGGGAATTGTCGCGGCTGCGGAAATCGTTCTGGACGCCGGCGGTGGGATTCTGGTTGTCGAGCAGCGAGAAGTTGGCCTGGAGCCAGAGGGCAGACGCCACCTGAAACTTCGCCCGCGCGCGCACTTTCTGGTAGTTATAGAGGCTGGTGCGGAAGTAATTCCGGTCGGTGGAGGCGCCTTCATAGTCCAGGTTGAGGGAGAGCTTCTGCCAGGGACGGATGGTGGCCCCGGCCAGGCCCACATTGCGCTTCAGCGCGCCGAAGCCGAGCGGGCCGCTCTGGTCGAAGACACCGGCGCGAACCGTGGCATCGCCCCATTCGTGGCGGTAGCCGCCGCGCAGGGTGATTCTCTTGGTAACGTCGAGGATGGCTTCCACCTGCTCGCGGTTATTGGTCACGATCTGGCGCGTGCCAAGAACCGAAACCAGGGCGGGGAAAGTCGAGCCCGGGGTGAGCAGGATCTGCTCGGTGAGCGCGCCGACACCGGTCTGGTCGTAGCGGTTGCTGGAGAAGGAGTCGATGATTCGCAACCGCTTGAAGGGCCGGATTTCCACGCCGGCGTTGGCGAGTCTGTGGTTGCCGCTGGCGGCGCCGGTGCCGATATCGTATTGCCCGCTGTAAAGAAGCAGGGCACTGAGCAGGGCGAAATTGCCGGTGGCGATGTCGAAGTACCGCGTATCCGTCTTCGGCTGGCTATACAGGAACTGGCCGTTGACATCGAGCCACGAAAAAGGACTGGCGGTCGCCAGGACCTTACTGTACATGCTACTGCCGCGGACCCCGTAGTTCTGGGTCAGGGTCTTGAGGACGAGCGTGCCGCCCAGACTGGGCGTGGTGCGGTCGCCGAAGTTGACGCCGTTGGCGCTGGCCTGGTCGTCGTTCTTATAGGTTGTCCCGCCCTCTTCGAGGGTGACGTGCCAGCGGTTGTATTCCAGCCGGATGCCGCCGCGATAGTTGTTGGTGCTGTCGCGCAACAGCATGGGGACGGCGAACGTGTCGTTGCTGTCCTGCACCCACGTTTCCACGCCGTGCCCGTAGCCCGAGTTTCGTTCGAAGACCAGGTACGGCAGGATGTGTTTGCCGGGAAAGAGTTCGAGGTCGATCAAGCCGCTGCGCCGGTGGACATCGAAGGCGCGCTCGTCGAAGCCTCTGGGGGCGAGCGGGTTGGCGAAGGAGGGCAGGGCGTTGAAATAGGCGATATTGCGGTAATCGCCGGTGAGATCGTAGAGGCCGCGCTTGAAGACCTGCACATGCGCGGTATTGTAGGGGTCGCCGCCCCAGGCGTTGGCGCGCGCGTCGATGCGGTCGAAGAGGCGGTGTTTGGGGTCGGTGAGGGTGAATTCCAGGCCGGTCAGCTTGGGGCCTTCGCCGAGGTTGACGATGCTGCGATAGGTGGAAGTGCTGCCGCGCAGGTCGTCGACAAAGCGATAGCCGAAATCGAAACTGCCGGTGAACCACTGCTCGGAGGAGGGCGCGGGCGATGCGGCTTTGGCGTCGGCAGCGGGGGCGGCCTCGGCCGGCTTGGCCTGGTCGTCGGCCTTGGCGGGTGCCGCGGCCTGCTCTTCCGCCTTAGCTTCCGGCGTGGCTGGGGATTTGGCTGGGGGCTTGGCCGGCGGCGCCGCCTGTTGCGCAAACGCCGCAACCGTCATGAGGAGTGCGAGTAGGAATCTCATTTGGTTAATGCCCGATTCGCATAGGAGCCATGCACCTTCTGGTGACAGAGGGTGCAATTCTGGAACCGCGGGCTGCGCAGATCGTGGATGGCAGGGCCCACCGTCCCCAAGGTGGAGTTGGCCGCAGGCACCGGAGCGGGCAGGTTGGAGTGACACTCCATGCACACGAAGCGCACCTCATGCCGCGTCAGCATCCTTGGATTGGCCGACCCGTGCGGCTGGTGGCACGCCCCACAGCCTTCGAGGCGCACCGGAGCGTGTTCGAACGGAAAGGGTCCCACTTTATCGCCGTGGCATTTGGCGCAGCCTGGTTCGTTAGATCGCGTGGTTTGTATCTGCCGGGGCAGGGCGCTGCCGTGCGGATTGTGGCAATCCACGCAGGACATGGCGCCTTCCGGAAGGCGGTGTTTGTAGGGTTTCTGGAAACTGGCCCACACGTCGGTATGGCAGGTGGCGCAGAGCTTATTGATATCCGCCGGCTTGCGCGCTACCAGCCCGTGCGGTCCATTCTTGTGGATGGCGTGGCAGGCCGTGCAACTCACCTGATTTTTGGCATGACTGCTATTAATACGTCCGCTATGGGTGGATTGATTCCGATGGCAGGTGAGGCAGACGCGGTCGGCTTCGCCGGGCTTCAATTTGGCGGGTTGCCTGATATCGGTGGCGGCGGCCGATTCGGCGTGCTTGCTGCCCGGCCCGTGGCAGGACTCGCAGGCTTTGGTGTCCCAGCCGCGTTTCTTATCGGTTTCCACCACCTGGTGAGGGTTCTTCTGGAAGGCGTTGAAGATATCCTCGTGACACATCTGGCAGGTCGTGGAGCCGACGAATTCCGCCGGCTTGTTATCCGGCGGCGGAGCGGCGGGAGCGGCGGGTTTTTCCTGAGCGTTCCCGACGATGGCGAAGAGTATGGCCGCACCCACGAAGACAGCCCGCAAACCGGGGACAGACAGCGAATTTCCGGCAAAATGCGCCGGAAATTCATGTCGGTCCCCGGTTTGCGC
>JADGNS010000489.1 GCA_017883355.1 Candidatus Solibacter sp. | reverse complement strand
GTGCGCATCGCGCATGGCCCGACCGTTCCGCCCGATCCCTGGGAAGTGCGCATCGCTGGCTAACGGCGACTGCTTCACACAATTTTCAGATTTGATGCGTTTTTTGCCAAATCCTGAGAATCCTGAGGACAAACCCCCAGGACCGGCCTAGAATTGGTAGTGGTGCAACTGGCGTTCCAAATCGGCGCCTACCTGGTCGGCCTCTCGCTGGAAGTGGCGATCATGGTGGTTTTGTTACGCGGCCAATGGAAACGCTATCCGTTCGCCCTCATCTACCTGATCGGCGACTTCCTCACCACCGTGCTGGAGATTGAGCCATCCCTGGGTTTCGCCACAGGAACAGCGGCCGAAAGGCAGGCATTTGCCAAACTGTACTGGCTGAACGAGCGCATCATGCAGGTGCTGCTCTTCCTGCTCGTCATCAGCCTGGTCTACCGCGCCACGGCTCATCTGCGGCCCCGCCTCATTCTACTGCTTCTCATGGTCGCCGGCACCCTGTTGTGCGCCGGCCTCACCCTCCTGCTTCATTTCGACCCGAGCTTGCGGCCAGGCAAGTGGATGACTCCGTGGACGCGCGACATGAATTTCTTCGCCGCCATCCTCGATCTCGGGCTTTGGGCCGCGCTCGTCGGGGCCCGCCAGAAGGATTACAGGCTCCTCATGATCAGTGGCGCGCTGGGAATTCAGTTTGCCGGGGGCGCCATCGGGCAGGCGCTTCGTCAAATGTCTCTCTCGCCCCTGGTGGCGACGCTGACCGGGGACTTTATCAGCCTCGCGAACATCGGCTGCCTCTATATCTGGTGGCAGGCCTTCCGCCTGCCATCCACCGTGCCTTCCGCAGCCGGCCGCCCGACGCCTTCGCCAAACCCGCAGGGCTAGTCCGCTGCGAAACAAGAAAGGAGCCGCGTGCTGCCACGCGGCTCCTTGAAAGACACTACCGCTGATTAGCGGCGCTTGCTACTTCTTTTCCTCTTGCGTCCGGTTGGCCGTGTTCACGTTCGACGTCCCAGTCAGGGAGGCGGTCACCTGATCGGCGTTGAAGACCTTCACTTCGACGCGGCGGTTCTTGGCGCGCGCTGTCCGGTTGCGAGCGTCGTCAACCGGCTTCTCCTGGCCCAAGCCAATCATGTGTATGCGGTAGATCGGAATGTCGTGTTTCGCCACCAGATACTCCACGACGCCGTCCGCACGACGGCGGCTGAGGGCTTCGTTGTAGGCTTTAGAGCCCGTCGAATCGGTGTAGCCTTCCACTGCGATGAAGAAGCGCCGTCCGCTTTTGACATCGGTGGCGAGTTTGTCGAGGTCGGCCTTGGCTTCGGCGGTCAGCTCATACTTGTTGACTGAGAATGGCACCGCCACCGACGTCTGCAATTTGTAGTCGTCGATGTTGGCGACGACGTTACGCAGACCGTTCAACTCCTGCGTGTTCTTTTCGCCGAGCTGGTTGGCTACTTCCGCGCGGCTCAGGGCCTCGCCGGCGTGTTGATCGGCGGTTGCCGCATGCTGATCGGCAGCGCCGGCGCGTTCCTGCGCCGCGCTGATTCCAGTCTGCGCTTTCTCGTCAACCTGTTTGACCTGGCTGCGAGTGTCTTCGATTTGTTGACCGTTACGGCTGGTCTGTTCGCCTACCTGATCCACCTTGGCCTGAATGGGAGCAGCGGTATTATTCACGTACTTTTTGGTAGCACACCCACCGGCGAGCATAGTGCCCGTCACGATGCAAGTGGTAACAAGAAAAGCGTTCATAATCTGAAACCTCACCAGAGATAGAGCAATCGGGACACCAATGCAGCTAAGACCCTATTTTTCAGTAGGGTACGCAACCGGACGGCAACAGCGAGCCGGCGCGATCATGCAAAGTTTACGTAAGTTGCGTGATTTCTACCAAGTATGCACCGGTATCTGGTGCTACAACTTACAGACTGACGGCGCCGGATCGGGGAGCGTAGCGTTTGGTTCTTGAGTTAGTGCGCTGCGCGGTATTACTCTTTCAGCTTTTCAGTCCAGTTGGTGACTACCGTAATGGGGGCCGCGCTGGTCCATTCGAGCGGAACATTGACGGAGAAACGCTGGCCGTCGGGCGACACGTCGTAGAGATTCCAGCTCTTGGGAACAGGGCGCGTCTGGAAGAGCATCTGCGGCTGGCCGGCTTCAATGCCGTCGATGCCCAGGTGAATCGAGAGGCTCATGATGCGGCCGTCCGTAGTCATGTAGAACAACTCGGCGCCGTCGGAGCGCCAACGTGGCAGCCCGCCCCCTTTGGATACCATCCAGCGCCGCCGGGTGTCGTTGTTGAGCCCGCCGAAGGACTGCAGGTACACCTCGTTGCGGCCCGTGGCGTCCGACTGGTAGGCGAGCCACTTGCCGTCGGGCGAGATGGTGGCGAAACCTTCCGCGTAGACGGTGTCGAGGAGCGGCGCCGCACGGCGATCGCCCACCGACAAACCCCACAGGTCCACGCGCGTGCTGGCGCTTTTCACCGTGAAGACGATGTACCTGCCGTCGCGGGACCAATCCGTGGGAAACTTCTGGTCGGCGTTCTTGAGCAGCAATTCGGCTTTGGAGCCCACCGGCAGAGCGCGCGTAAAGATGTCGTACGCATCTGCCTGTTTGCCGAAGTAGGCAATGTGCGACCCGTCCGGCGACCATATCGGCGACCCCTCGTGCATCGGGCCATCGGAAATCTGCTCGGCCGCTCCGCTGACATCCAGCAGCCAGAGGTGGGCGGGGGTGGCGTCCGGACCGGTGTTGGCCCCAATCGCATTTACGTCCTTAACGGCCTTGGCGGCAAGCGCCCGGTTTCCGTCCGGCGAAATCCGCGGCGGGCCCCAGTTGCCTGGTCCACCGGCCACGGCAATCTGCTTGCCGCTGCGATCCATCCACACCATCTGGCGGGTGGGTTCTCCCACGCCCTGATATACCAGCACACCGGTGGTAGAAACCGAGATTGGCGCCAGCGCCAGGCTGCGCAATGCCCCGATCTCGTTGCCCAGCGTGAGCGGCTCCCCCGCCAGATCCAGGCGGCTCGCATTGAACGGCTGCGCCATCAGGTTGCGCTCGTCGATATACAGGAGGTAGCCGGACTTCGGTGTGTCCGGCGCCGCCGCCGAATAGACGGCATTGGTCTGGCTGGTGAATAGCCGGTGATACTCCGGCTGGTCGGTGGAGCCTAAGTAGACGCCGGAGGTCTCAGCCAGATCGGTCTGCTGATAAAACACGAAGTGTTTGCCGTCCGGCAGAAACTGCGGCCAGAGGTCGGCCCGTTCGAATTTGGATTCGTCCAACTTCATTATCTGCTGCGGCTTTCCGCCGCTGGCGGCCACGCGGTAGAAACCGTCCGAGAGACTGGGCGCAAACAGAATCGTGCCATCCTTATTCCACGCGCCGCCGCCCGGCGCCGCTTCCGCCGGGCAAATGTTATCCGGAGTCCCGCCCGTGATCCTCACCTTCTTCAAGAACCGGCCGGCAAAGAACGCGATCGCCTGACTGTCCGGCGACCAGAATGGCGCGGACGCGCCTTCCGAACCCTGGATCACGGTGGCGTGTAGCGCATCCAACGGGCGCAGCCACAGCATGCGCTTGCCTTCGGGCCCCACCGCCGAGAACGCCAGATAGCGGCCGTCCGGGGAAACCGAGGGCATTCCGGGATAGCTGGTATTATCCGGTTGGTTCACGGAAAACTTGAGGACCGTCGCCGCCGGCTTCTGATGCAGGAACAGCACGGCCGCAACGGAGGTCGCCGCCAGAGCCAACAGTGCAGCGCCAATGGCCCAGACTCGGCGCTTCAAACTCAAAGCGTGCATCGCCCTGGCGCCCTGTGCCCAATACGGCGCAACGGCCGGTCCCGCAGCCGTGACGGCGGGAATGGGACGCTGGACTTCCGGCCTGACTGCACGCGCCGCCCCGGCAGGCGGGGGCAGGGGCACGGTGAGGGCTGGCGCCGGACGCACCGCCGCACGCCGGCCGGCCCCGCCGGTGCGCGGGAGGGAGCGCCGCAGTTTCAACTCGCTCACGACGTTCTGCACGCGCTGGCGCCGGAGCGCCGGATCCTTCTCGACACAGCCCGCAATCACGCCTTCCAGCGCCGCCGAAATCGCGGACTTGGCGAGTAGCGGTGCGGGGAAGGTTGTCAGAATTCTCTGATCCAATTCCGCACCCGCTCCGGGAAACGCACGCTTTCCGCTGGCGATTTCATAGACCAACGCGCCATAGGCGAATACGTCGCTACGTTGGTCGGGCTCTTCGCCGCGTACCTGCTCGGGCGCGCGGTATGCCGCGCAGTCTTCGGGCGACGGCGTGGCCTCCAGAATCCGTACCTCGTCGCCTGCCAGCACGATGCAGAAAGGCGATAGCGCGCCGTGCACCAATGGGCGCGAATGGATACTCTGCAGAGCGGCGCCGATATCGATGGCGTATCGCAGAGCCACTTCCGCGGGCAAAGGGCCGCGCGCCAGTCTGGCCGAAAGCAATTCGCCTGAAACCGGTTCTTTCCTGAGGAAATCTAGTCTGGTCTCTCCCACGTCGGTAGCAATTCCCTTCCGGCACTAGGAATCTTCCGGAACAATAATCCTCCATCTGAATTATATTATGCGAATGCCAGATGACAATAACCCTTAGGTGTACTGAGTGCTGGAGGTACTGGGGGCCATTTCGCGGCCCCCCCCGGTACGCAGCTATCCAAGGATATGGAATTAATATCGAATACTAAGGGCGGGCCCGTGCCCGGCCCGGGCTCCCCGGAAGTGTCTGAAGTTGAGGCCGGCGCACTTGGCGGAACAGCGGCGGATGCCAACCGGTTGGCAACCTGCTGCACGAGCCCAGTGCACGCCCGGCGCACGGGCGGGCGGCATCGCGCCGCGTTTTGCCTTCTGTTATTCTG
>JADGNS010000488.1 GCA_017883355.1 Candidatus Solibacter sp. | reverse complement strand
CCGCTGCCCCAACGGCTCGCTCCATAAAACATGAGCGTGCCCGGATCCGGCACATTTACGCCATCCACATTGAGCTGATAATAGTGGAATCCTTCATCCTGCGCGTTGGAAACGCCGGTCCACCAGCCGTCGGCGTCCTTAGTCATCGGGTAGCGGACTCCGCCGATATCGAGCTGCACGCTCTGCGCATTCGGCGCCCGCAAACGGGTCCGCACGCGTCGTTGCGAATTGACCTCGGGATACTGCCTGAGCTGCCCGTTGACCATCGCGTTCAGCTCCGAGGGTTTGAAGTCTTCCACCGGTGGAGTCTTATCGATTTCGACCGGCGGCTGCGCCCCGCGGCCGCCTCGCCCCGCCTGAGGCGCCTGCGCGGCCGCGACCTGCGTCGGCTGGTCGATGAAAATGTGCTGGCTGAAAAGGTAGAGGTTGCTATCCCACTCGGTGGGGTCGTGCGCGTTGCCGTCCACATGCCAGACATGCGGGACGCCATTTTCCTTGAGATATTGGTGCACCGCCTGGCTGATGCGAATCAGACCGTCCTTATTGCCGCAGGCGAGCCACACCAGCTTCAACTGCTTGGGAACCGACGGGTCCGGCACCAGCGCCGTTGGCGGCTGCCTCGTGTCGGGCGCCGAAGAGAAGCCGCCTACATAGGCGAACGTCTCGGGGTGAACCAGACCGATATTCAACGTCTGGCCGCCGCCCATCGAAAGGCCGGCCAGGGCGCGGTGGTCGCGATCGGTATATACGGAGTAGTGGGAATCGATGTACGGGATGATGTCCTTGAGCAGGTCATTCTCGAAAGGCGTCAGCCACGCCTCCATGTTCATCCCGCGCCCGCCGCGGCCGGCTGCTGCGCCGGGCGCTCCCGTTGGGGGTCCACCGGCCGCGCCTCCGCGCCGGGCAGCCGCCGCTTCGAGGTCAGCCACAGTTCGGCTGGAATTTCCGTCAGGGAAGACCATCACCATTGGCTGGATCTTGCCTTCCGCCAACAGATTGTCGATCACGTTGTTTGCGTGGCACGCTTGCGTCCATTCGGTGTCGGTGCCGCCGATGCCGTGAAGCAGATAAAGGACGGGGTACTTGCGACCGGCCGAGTAACCGGGCGGCGTATAGACCCGCATCCGCCGGCGTGTTCCGAGCGACTTGGAATCGTACTCGATGGGAGTCAGTTCGCCGTGAGGAATATTGTCGCGCTTCTGGTTGAAGCCGGCCGGTGGATCGGGGAAGGCGGGTTTGTCGTCCGGGCCCAACTCGATCGGTCCGCCGAATCCGCCTCTGCCAGCGCCTCTGCCGGCAGTTTGCGGCGCCGCGCCGGCCGTTGCGGGTGGCGTCTGCTGGTCGATGGCAGCCAGGCAAATTCCCGCCAGGACGACCAAGAGGAACACCAGAGTCAATACTCGTCTCATAGATTGCACTCTCCCATAACTACTCATTGACAGCCGGCATGTTCGCAGTCGCTGCCGGCTTGGTGGATAGCTTCTTGAACAGCGCGGGGTCGTACTCCTCCAGTCCCGTTATTCCGTAGAGGTGGTTCGCGGAAACCCACGGCAGCCAGAACCGGTGTCCGCCCACGCCTCGCGAGGAGCCCGGGCCCATGCGCCACCCCTCCTGCTGCCAGCCGATGCCTTTCACATCGTACGGGCGGCCCGGAAGAGCGACCATGGATTTCGTGTCATGCAACAGGACGCGAGCGACGTCGAGGTAATGCTCGTCTTTCGTCAGGTTGTACAGCTTGGCGTAGGAGGGCACGGCCCAATCCAGATATTCATCGACGCCGCCGGAGACGGCCGCCGTGATACCCTGTACCCCAACCGTCGGCACGCCTTTCTTATAGTGAAGCTTCGCATCGTCGGCGTCGGGTGGCATCGGCACGTTCCAGATCCAGATCCAGCTTTCGGCGAAGTCCGCAGCGGCCTTGGCGCGCTCCAGCCACTTGGAGTCCCTGGTGGCGTCAAAGAGACTCAGGTATGCTTCCATGCTGAGCATCCCGGCTTCTTTGTCTGTGATATTCGGATTGTCGATGGCGCCGCCAATAAATACGCCCCGCGTCCCCCAGTTCGACCAGACGTATTCCGCCGCTCGGATCGCCGACGCTTTGTATTTCGAGTCGCCGGTCTCTTCGCTCATTACGACGAGCAACGGCACGGGGTTGTAGCTCGTCGTTCCCGCCGGCTCCGCGACTTCATTGCTTCCACGCTTCCAGCGTCGCGGAAACGAGCCGTCCGCTCTCTGTTGTTGCACCAGCCAATCCACGTACTGCTTCACCCAGTTGAACCATTCCGGATGCTGCCGGCCGTGGGAGCGCTCGCGGCGCAACGCGCGCATGAGCACGCGCATGTCTTCGGTGGCGTTGCGCAGCCAGGGAGCCAGCCAATCGTGCTCCGGCTCCCACGGTTTCCCAGTTTTGAGGTCGTAGCCGGTCCCTTGAAGCGGCACGGTCGGAAGAGCCTGGATCAACGACGCGATGATCGCAAGACCGGTTTGGCGCATCTTCTGCCCGCGCTCGGTCGGATCGCGATCGCCCTCGCGCAGCAACTCGTCCGCGCATTCGATGTTCTTGCCCACAAAACCCATCGCTACCATCGACCAGTTCCATTGCAGTTCGTCGGACATCGTGTTGAGAACGAACGGAATGGCAGTCCGGCCGTCGATTGTGCGGGCTTGGGCCTCCAAGTGGTCCAATAATACGCGGCGCATCTGTTCGACGTCGATGTAATTCACCTGCGGCTTCAGCGTGTTCCACGCCCACCGCCAGGCGTCTCTTGTCACGTCCCGGAACGATTCGTTCTGCCCGAAGCGAAAACTCACCTGGTAGCTGTGCGCGACGCCCGAAGCGATCGGGTGATAGCGCCGAATCGATCGGACTGCCGCGGGCGCTCCACGGCCGCCCGCGTATCCCGTGGTCGAACCGGGAAACCAGAAGCCGAACTCGATGGGGCCATCGTCCGACTGCCGGGCGCCGAGCGCGCCGAACTGAAATCGCGCGTCGGTCATCACGGCCTTTGCCGGCGATTCTTCCACCGTCGTATCGCCGCGCGGCGCGGGGTCCAGCACCGCGACGGAGGCGCCGTTGCTAAACGACAAAGCGAACAGAGGCGCCGGAAGCATGTCCTCGCGCATATTGAGACGCCGGGCATCGTGATTCAGCTTTCCTCCCGGCGAGCGGTCGCCATCGTATGTGGGATCGCCGTACAGCGCGGCGGGGGCCATGTAATTCACGTCCGGCCAGCTCACCGCGGGGTCGACTGTGAGCATCACGGATGAGCAGAAGCCGCCCGGCGCACCGCCTGTCACTGTCACCGTCCGGCGCACCGATAGAACCGGTCCAGTCAGGTTCCAGCGGTCGTTTACATGGAACACGACGCCTTGGCCGTACGCGATTTCAGCGCGAGCGTCCATTCCGGCGGCTGTCTTCTGTACGGTCTTATAGCCGGCTGAGACCTGGCGTATATCTTCATCCGCCCGGTAGATTTCCAGCTTCGCTGGTTCGAGTTGCCGGATGCGCGGCGCCGCACCTCCTGAGATTTCGACGCCCCAGCCGCTCGTGGAACGAGTGAAGGAAACCGCCGCGCCTGTTTGCAGCCGGCCAAGATCCAGGCGGGCGGCCGATTGCGCGAACAAGGTTGATCCGCCCATCGATAGCCCCAGCAGCAGGCATTGCCGGAACACGTTTCTTCCTCCCTATGCGGCTCCCAAATGACTGAGTAAACGCTTGCAGGGTCTCTAAGCCCTAAACTATAGCGCGGCGCAGCCCGAATTCAAAGACGGCCTTCATCCGTTCCCCGCAGACCGATCACCTGTTTTGCATCGGACCCCGCAAGCGATTACAATGCGTGCTCAGTAATCGAAAAACAGGATGAACATAAGAACGGGAGTCATTGGCGTACTGAGGCTCGCACTGGCGCTCATGCCGGTTGGCGCCACTTTGACGATGGCTGTGCCTGCTGCGGTGTCTCCACCCCGGCAACCTGGCCCGTGCGACATCTATGGCGCGGCGGGCACGCCCTGTGTGGCCGCCCACAGTACCACGCGCGCGCTGTATGCCTCCTATCAAGGCGCGCTTTACCAGGTCACGCGCCAGTCGGACGGCAAACCGTTGGATATCGGCCTCGATGCGGGCGGATACGCCGATGCGGCCGCGCAGGACGCGTTCTGCGCCAATGCAATCTGTATCATCAACCTCATCTACGACCAGTCCGGCAGGGGCAACCACCTCTACCAGGCGCCTCCAGGAACATTCAGGGGCCCCGCGAAGGGTGGATTCAACACGCAGCCGATCGCGGACATGGCGCCAATTACGATCGGCGGCCACAAGGCATACGGCGTCTACATCATGCCGGGTATGGGCTTCCGCAATAACAATGCCGCTGGCATAGCGATCAACGACGAGCCCGAAGGAATTTACTACGTGATCGACGGCACGCATTACGATTGCGGCTGCTGCTTCGATTACGGGAACTCCTCGACCAACGGCCGCGCTGCCGGTACCGGCACGATGGAAACCACCTACTTCGGCACCGCTACCGCCTGGGGCAGCGGCAACGGCCCCGGTCCGTGGATCATGTCCGACATGGAGGTCGGGCTGTTTTCCGGATATAACGCGAAGCAAAACGCGGCCGATCCGACCATCGATTCGTGGCGGTTTGTCACCGCCGTAGTGGACGGCGGCGGGGACAACAAGTGGGACCTTCGCGGCGGCAATGCGCAGAAGGGCGGCCTGACGACCTTCTACAGCGGAATTCGTCCCGGCTCGCAGACCAACAACGCTTACTTTCCGATGCACAAACAGGGCGCCATACTCCTGGGCACCGGAGGCGACAACGGCAACGGTTCATCCGGCACCTTCTACGAGGGCGTGATGACCACCGGATATCCG
>JADGNS010000487.1 GCA_017883355.1 Candidatus Solibacter sp. | reverse complement strand
CCGCGAGCCGTAGTCCCAGGCCACCGTCAAGGGGTATTGTATGAGCTTCACTTGGAGACGTATCTATCCGGTTGCCGCGCTGCTGAGCGCGTTGGCCGCCGCCACAGTCTGTGCCGCCCAGACTTCCGCCGTCAAGGTCTGGGAGGAGAGCACCACCATTCCCACCTACGCTGCCGGCCCAGCCGAGCCGAGCCCGATGTTCTACTTCGGCCGGCAGTCGCAGGGGGCGCAGGCGCCAGTTTACCCCTACCCGATGTTCGACGTGCTCACCGGGCAAAAGGTGGATCGCACCTATCGGGAAGTCTACCTGGAAAACGAGTACCTGCGAATCGGCATTCTACCCGAGGTCGGCGGGCGTATCTTCGAGGGTCTCGACAAGACCAACAACTACAACTTCATCTACCGGCAGCACGTCATCAAACCGGCGCTGATCAGCATCATTGGAGCCTGGATTTCGGGCGGCGTGGAATGGAATATTCCACACCACCACCGGGCCAGCACCTTCCTGCCCGTCCAGTACAAGGTGGAAGAACACGCCGACGGCAGCAAGACGGTCTGGGTGGGGGAACTGGAACTCCGCCAACGCATGCGTTGGGCCGTGGGATACACACTGCGGCCGGGGAAGAGCTACCTGGAGGCTTCGATGCGGATCATCAACCGCACGCCCGAGGTCAACACCATGCTCTGCTTCGCCAACGTGGCCGTGCACACCAATGACAACTACCAGGTGATCTTCCCGCCCAGCACACAATACGGCACGGGCCATTCCAAGCGGGTTTTCCAGAAGTGGCCGATTTCGGATGTGCCCGGCGAGAGAGACAGCAAGACGGTGGACGTCAGTTGGTTGAAGAACCACATCAACTCCACATCGATCTTCGCCTGGAATTACGAAGACGATTTCTTTGCCGGGTACGACCACGGCAAAGAGGCGGGGACGATGAGCATCGCGGACCACAACATTGTTCCGGGCAAGAAGTTCTTCACCTGGGGCAAAGGCGCTAGTGGGCGCACCTGGGACAACACGCTCACCGACAACGACGGGCCGTACATCGAACTCATGGTCGGGGCCTATTCGGATAACCAGCCCGACTATAGCTGGCTGGAGCCCTATGAGGGCCGCTCGTTTTCCATGAGCTGGTATCCGTTCCGCAACATCGGTGGCGTCAAGAAAGCCAACCTGGAAGCGGCGGTGAATCTGGACGTCAACAACGGAGTCGCCAAGGTTGGGTTCTACACCACCTCGGCACACACGGCGGCGCGCGTCTCGCTGATGGCCGGCAAGCAAACCCTTCTGAACGAGACGGTATCGATCAATCCCGGCAAGCCCTACCGCAAGGACGTGCCGGTTCCCGCCGGTATCGACCCGCACGATCTGGTAGCCTCCATCTCGGACGGTGGCAAGGAACTCGTTTCCTACTCTCCGATTCGACTGAAGCCCGAGCCGGCGCCCAAGCCGGTCACCCCGCCGGCGGCTCCGGCGGACATCAAATCGAACGAGGAGTTGTACCTCATCGGTCTCCGCGCCGAGCAGTTCCACGATCCCAGCATCAACCCGGACCTGTACTGGGCGGAAGCTCTCCGCCGCGATCCCGGCGACTCCCGCGTGAACACCGCCCTGGGCATTGTGCAGTTGAAGAAGGCGTGCTACGACGAGGCCGAGAGGCTCTTCCGCAAGGCGATCGAGCGAATCACGGACCGCTACACCAGCCCTAAGGAAGGAGAGGCCGTCTATTATCTCGCGGCCACCCTCAAGGCCCAGGGCAAGCTGGATGAGGCGTACAAGTATTTCTACAAGGCCACCTGGAACCAGGCGTGGAAGGCGGCCGGGTACTATGGCCTTGCGGAAATCGCGACCGGACGCGGCGATATGGCCGCGGCCCTCGATTTCGTGAACCGCTCCATCGATTCGAACGCCCTCAACATCCGCGCGCAAAACCTGAAGGCTGCCGTGCTGCGTCATCTGGGACGTCCCCAGGAGGCGATGCAAGTGCTGACGTCGGCCGCCCACCGCATAGATCCGTTGGACGTCCGCTCCATGGCGGAGCGCTGGCTGGCGTCGCAGGACGCCGCGGCGGCCAAAACTCTGTCCTCCACGATGAACCAGCATCCCGCCACCGCCCAGGAGACGGCCGCCGAATACCTCAATGCCGGGCTCTGGCAGGATGGCACGGCGACCCTGCTGCAGATGACGGGTGCCGCAACGGACAAGGCGAAGATCCACCCCATGGCGTATTATTACCTGGCGTACTTCGCGGACAAACTGGGGCAGGCGCCGAAAGCGGCGGCGTTCCGCAAGCAGGCCATGGCCCTGGCGCCGGACTACGTCTTCCCGTTCCAGCAGGAAGCTATTGACGTGCTCGAACAGGCCGTGAAAGCGGACTCCAAGGACGCGCGGGCGCGCTACTACCTCGGGAATCTGCTGTTCGACTGGCAGCCGGAAGCGGCCACGAAGTTGTGGGAGGCATCGGCGGCGATCGATCCCAACCTGGCCATGGTCCATCGCAACCTGGCGACGGCGTATTCCCATCAGAAGCCGGCGCCTGACGTCAACCGGGCCATCGCGGAACTGGAGAAGGCGGTGGCGTGCGAGCGCAAATATCCGCTGCACTTCGCGGAGTTGGATGAGCTGTACGAGCAAGCCGGGGTTCCCCTGGAAAAGCGTCTGCCGCTGTTCGAGAAGAACGCTCAAGTGGTGGCGATGCGCGACGACGCACAGAACCGCTCGATCGCGCTGCTGGTGGCAATGGGCAAGTACGACGACGCCATCAAGGCCATGTCCAGCAAGAAATTCGCCCTCTCCGAAGGGGCCAATCTCAATGTGTCGGAACACTGGGTAGACGCCCATCTCTTACGCGGACGGACCAAGCTCGCGGCCCGCCAATACCGGGAGGCACTGGCGGATTTCGAGACCGCGGCGAAGATTCCGGCCAACCTTCCGTCGTCAGGCGGGGGAGGGAACCGCACGAATGTGGAAGTGGCTTACTGGACCGGCCTGGCGTATGAGGGTTTGGGCGATCGCCAGAAAGCCGTCGAGTCGTGGAACAGGGACGAGTCTCTGCCTCAGGCTGGCGGTGGCCGCAGAGGTGCGGCGGGCGGCGGTGGTTTTGCCGGAGGCGGGGCTCAGTCTTATTACCAGGCACTGTGTCTGGTCAAGCTGGGACAGGCGGATAAGGCCAAGGCGATGTTCCAGGATCTGGTGAGCTCGGGACAGCGCGCGATGGCACAGCCACCCACGGCGTTCGGCGGAGGCCGCGGACGGCCGCAATCGCCTCGCGCCCGTACCGCGATGGCGCATTACACCATCGGACTCGGTTACCTGGGGCTCAACGAGGTGGCGAAAGCCAAGGCGGAACTCACGCAGTCGGTGGAACTGAGCCCGGATCTGCTAGGGGCCAGGACGGCGCTGGCGGACCTG
Organism: Candidatus Solibacter sp.; assembly: GCA_017883355.1. Classification (GTDB taxonomy): domain Bacteria; phylum Acidobacteriota; class Terriglobia; order Bryobacterales; family Bryobacteraceae; genus Solibacter. The sequence goes on along the minus strand of JADGNS010000487.1, from coordinate 1,465 downwards.
CGGTAATCGGCGCCGGCGCGGGCCGGTCGCCAACTTCCCATCGGCGGAGTGGATCGCCTACTCGACGACGGCTTGCGATACTGCATTGTCGAAGTCGTATTGCAGCGACCTGCCGGGCGTTTGCACGAACAGGACGACCACCATCTGCTGCTTGCGGTTCACCCACCAGTAGGTGCCGTAAGCGCCATCCCAGCCGTAGCTGCCGTCCGGCTTGCGGAGCCGTGCGTCCACCGCGCTCACCACCACCTCGCCGCCGAGCCCGAAGCCGACCCCTTTCGGCGGGCGGCCGATCTGTCCGTTAAAGAGATCGCCGACGTTGTTGCTCAACATGGTATCGACGGTCCATGGGCTCAAGATGCGTTTGCCGTTCAGTTGACCGCCATTGGCCAGCATCTGCGCGAATTGCAGGTAGTCCTCGGCGGTCGAGGTCAGGCCGCCCGCGCCGGAAAAGTAGGCCTGCGTGCCGATTGCAAGTTGGGCGCCCTTCTCTAGTCCGTTGGGCGTTTTCCGATAGATGTTCGCCACGCGCGCGGCATCCTTGTCCGGGATGTTGAACCAGGTGTTGTTCATCGCCAGGGGCTCGAACAGCCGCTGCCGCAGAAACTGGTCGAACGTCTGCCCGGAAGCGATCTCGACAATGCGGCCCAGCGTATCGAAGCCGGCCAGGCCGCTGTAGCGCCATTGCGTGCCGGGCTGGAAATCGAGCGGAAGGGCGCCCAGGCGGGGGATGAAGTCGGCCAGGGTATCCGTGGGCTTCCGGGACTTCAGGAGAGTCTGGAAATCCGCGTTGGCGAGGCCGCCGGCGGCCAGGCCGGACGTGTGTGTCAGCAGGTCGATGAGGGTGATCTCGTGATTCGCGGGGACCACGTAATAGCGGTCGCCGCCGGCGGGCGCCTGATCGCTCATGGGGACGGCGCCGCGCGCGTTCTCCAGGGCGACCTTGGAATTCCGGAACTCCGGAATGTACTTGGCCACGGGATCGGTCAGCTTCAGCTTGCCCTCTTCCATCAACATGAGGATGGCGGCGGCGGTGATCGGCTTGCTTGAGGACGCCAGACGGAAGAGCGCGTCTTTGGTCATCGGCTTTTTCGCTTCGATGTCCATCAGGCCGTGAGCTTCGAAGTGGACCACGCGCCCGCGGCGCGCCACGATGGTGACCGCGCCCGAGATGTCGCGCGCTTCGACGTGGCGCATCACCATCTCGTGGATTCGCTGCAGCCGTTCCGAGGACAACCCAACCTCTTCGGGCCTGGCCGTAGGCAGCGAAGCGGACGCCAGCGGCAACACGATGGCGGGCAGAATCAATAGTCGAAGCATTTCAGATCTATCCTCCCTGAGCGATTTCTTTCCAGCGCAGTCGAGGAACATCGTAGCGCATTGCGCTGAGGCAGGGCTTTAGCTCGCCCACCTTCACTTGGCGTACATGCGAATCACGCGTTCGATGGCGCGGCGGCAGACGGCGCAG
>JADGNS010000486.1 GCA_017883355.1 Candidatus Solibacter sp. | reverse complement strand
TCGCAACAGCAGGGGGTCGGGTGATTGATTCCTAAGGACTTATGGATCGGGACAAATTGGGCCACAACGGCTAGAATGCCGAGCTTAGCCTAGCCGCACGCACGCTTGCCGATTGACCGGCCAATGATTTCGCCGCTTACGCCGTAACGGTCGTTGAGTCAATAAGTTGGCGGCGCGTCAAAACATTGGACCGGTCAATCGGGCGTTCAACCGGCCAATCCGTCCATTTTGAAGCGCTTAGGCTGAGGATTCCACTGCGGGCGGATTGGCCGGTTAACGGAAGAAAGCTCACAGTCCTTCAGGAGGAGTTCCGCCTCCCGGTCCGCATCATCCATGGAGACACCAAATTGCGGGCTGGTTCGCTGAAAGCGTCGGGCGTCAAGACCCGGAACGGCATTCTCCATGAGTTCCGCGCTAAACCGGAATTTGACGTCCTGATCCTGTCCCCATTCGTGGCGGGTATCGGGCTCACGATTGTCGAGGCGAACCATGTGGTCCACTACGGAAGATGGTGGAATCCCGCGGTGGAGTCCCAGGCTACCGACCGCGCCTACCGGATCGGCCAGACGAAGGACGTCTCGGTCTATCTGCCAATCTTGCGAGATCCGTCCGGCCGAGTCGCGCCCTCGTTCGACGAGCGCCTTGATGTCTTGATGGATAGGAAGCAACGTTTGGCCGAGGATTTCCTTCGTCCGTTGCCTCCAGAAGACGACATGGGCGATGAGCTACCCCGCGACTTGACGGCAGAAGCGAGCCAGCACATCTGAAGCCAGCGGTGCGCGCCTCGGGCGGATAGCTACCGATATTTGCCGATAACGCTCTCGACAAAGCCGACTCTAGGCTCGCGGATGACGGCCCAACACCTCATTCCAAGTGGGTGACGATTCGGCCTTCGCTATGCCAAGCTCAATGCTCGACGTAGCCGTCCACAGGGGTCCGGCCCCTACCCGTCCCATGTCCCGCGCCCGCGCAGTTTCGCCACCTCCACCCGCGCCATCTCCTGCAAGCGCACCACGTCCACTTTCGCCACGCGGTTCAGCGGCATGGCGCGCGGCTCCAGAATCACGTAGTGCAGCGGACGCATGTACTCCGCAAGCTCCCGGGCATGCCGTCGCAACTCCGCTTCGGCGAGGTCGGCGCCGGGTTGGCGCTCAACGAACGCCACGATGGCTTCGCGCCACAGATGGTGCTCGTGCCCCACCACGCCCACATTGGCCACGCGGGCACCGAGGGCGGCGAAGTGGTTCTCGATGTCACTGGGGAAGACCTGGTGCCCGGCGGGTTTCAGCACCCATTTGGCGCGGCCCGCGAAATGCAGACCGCCCTCCCCCACCGAACCCAGATCGCCGGTGTAGAGCCAGCCGTCGCGCGAAATTGCGGCGGCGGTAGAGGCGGGATCGTTGACGTAGCCGAGGAACGTCTGCCGCCCAGTGGGAATGGCAGCCCTCAAAACACTCCGAAATTCGCCGCGGCTCGGCAATCGAGTTCTTCACTGGCTCCGCGATACGGCGACTGGAGGAAATCGCGGCGCCTTCAAATCGTCCCGTAGCGACTGCCGGGGGGCCCAATGTAAGCCCGCCGGCCACGCGGATCAGCTCCTTTCATCCGCTGTTGTTCCGGTGAGAGGGCCCACGATTTATTCGTACCGTAAGGCGAGGATCGGATCGATCAACGACGCACGCCGCGCCGGAATGTAGCACGCAGCCAGCGTAATCAACAGCAACGCGATCGGAACCACGACGTACGTAATCGGATTCGGCGTTCCTAAGCCCGCCAAGCCGATCGCGAGCAAGCGGGCGACAACCACGCTGATCCCGCCCCCTACGGCAATCCCCGCCGCCACCAGGACGAGACCTTGCCGGAGGACCATCTTCAGCACCTCCATCTTGTCTGCGCCAATCGCCATGCGAATGCCGATCTCCTGTGTGCGCCGGCTGACCGAGTATGCGATCAAGCCGTACAGTCCGACCAGAGCCAGCGCCAATCCCAACAGGCCCATCGTCGCCACCACCTGCATCAGCGTCATGGCAACGGAAACGGCGCGCTGCTCGTAGAAGCTCGAAAATGTCCGAACGTTATAGATGGGTTGGTTCGCGTCGATGCCGCGAACTACGGCGCGTAACGGCGCGGCAATGCCGGCGGGGTCTGCAAAGGTTTCCACAAGGAGGCTCATTCGCGAGTTCTGTTCCTGTGCAAAAGGCAGATACAGGAATTTCTGTGGAGGTTCGGCGATGAAGTAGTATCGACTGGTCTTGGTGAGACCCACCACCTCCACCCATGGCCCCTTGCTGTCGTTCAACCGAAAGCGTTTGCCGATCGGATCCTGTTTCGGCCAATAAGCCTTGGCAAATTCCTCGTTCACCACGGCGACGCGCCGCGCCCCAGCCTTATCGCCGGCGCTAAATCCGCGCCCACGAATCACGGCCATCTTCATCGCGTCGAAGAAGTGTTCGTCGACAATCGCACCGGGAGTCGATGCGGAATCGCGCCCCTTGGGAAATTCGTACCCCTCGGGCACCACAGTCTTTCCGTAGCCGTTCGGCGAGAACGGCACGTAACAGGTCATTGCCACCCTGCGCACGCCCGGCAGCGCACTTGCCCGGTCCCGCAAACTCCGGTAGAAATCGCGTGTCTGATCGTCGGTATAGCGCACCAGCGCGGTGTCGAACTCCATCATCAGGAGATGGTCCGTGCGGAAACCCGGGTCAAACGTCAGGGTTTTTCCAACCGCGTCGACAAGCATCCCGGCGGCCACAAGGAGGGCCATGGATAACGCCACTTGCCCGACGACGAGAATGTTTCGCCCGATCGTGCGGCGCCGACCCTGCAGTCCCTGGCCGCCTGCCTTGAGCGCTGGAACAAGTCCCGTTCTGGTGCTTTGCAGCGCGGGAGCCAAGCCGAAAAACAGCGCGCTCACCAGGGCCGCGAGCAGGCTGAAGGCGAGCACTCGATGGTCCAGTTGAACGCTGATAACCACCGGAAGATCGGTCGGAACCTGAATCCGTTGCAGGAACCGTATGCCCGCGTAGCCGAGAACGGATCCGAGCAATCCGCCGAGCAGGGCGAGCACCAGGCTCTCGAGGAGGAGCTGCCGGACCAGTTGTATGCGGCTGGCCCCGACCGCCAGTCGGATGGCGATCTCACGAGCGCGGGAGCTCGCGCGCGCCAGCAGCAGATTCGCCACGTTGGCGCACGCAATGATCAGCACCAGGCCCACAAGGCCCATCAGAAACATCACCAGAATCGCGTCATACGGGTCCTGCTGGTAGCGCGCCTGGATCTCCGTCTTCACATCGGCCTTGCGGCCGCGATTGATGTCCGGAAACGCTTGCTGGAGATTGTTCCAGATTGTGGTGAACTCTGCCCGGGCGGTTCCCAGAGACATCCCGGGTTTGAGGCGCGCCTTCACCGTGAAGTCGTGATTGCCGCGCGCTTCGAGCGGGTTGTCTTTGGATGCGTCCAGCCGCTGCTTCATCGTCACCGGCACGAACAGCGCCGGACGGATGTACTGGTCAACCCCCGTGAAGCTCTCCGGCGCGACGCCGACCACGGCGAAGTCAATGCCGTTCAAGCGGATCGTCCGGCCGATCACGCTCGGGTCCGCGGCGAACTGGTTTTTCCAGAAGTCGTGCGCCAGAACCACCACCGCATCGCGACCCGGCACTTGCGTTTCTTCCGGGCGGAAGCTTCGTCCCAGCGTGGGTTCCACGCCCATCACCTGGAAGAAGTTGTCGCTGACAATCAAGCCCATGCGCATCTGGGCGATCTCGCCGGCTGAATGGGCCACTCCCCAGGTCGAAAGCTGGTAAGCCACCACGCCTTCGAACGATTGCGACTTGCTCCGGAGATCCCGATAGTTGGGGTAGGACACGCCGCTGTACGGATTATCCGGCGTGTTTGTGGTGACAGTTACCACGGCGCCGGGATCCCGTATGGGAAGCGGGCGCAGAAGCAAAGCGTCGGCCAAGCTGAATATTGCGCTGTTTGCACCGATCCCAAGGGCAAGCGACAGTGCGGCAATGGCGGTGAACCCCCGATTCTTGGCGAGCACCCGAAACGTAAGCCGAATCTCCTGAAATGCCATAACTAATTGTGTACGAGGATCGGGGCGCTCTGGTTCCGCCAAGATGAGGGAGGCCACATGAGCCGCTGGTAACGCCCATGCCTGTCGGGAAATCCCCATCCGTCCAACGACCGGATCGCTTCGTATCCCCTCTTCCACGGCATGAATTCTAGGGTTCGACACCTCGAGTGGCAGGCCCTTGCCAACTGGTGAATGTCGGGTGTAGTGGAATTGGCGACGAGCGGGTCTTAGGAATATGCGGTGGACCATGGGGTTGGTGGTGGCGATTGGTGTGCCTTGCTGCGGGTTGGCGCAGTTTTTCGGCATGGCGACGCCGGGGGACGGGTCGCGGGTGTACTTCGCGACGCCATCGCGGGTGAAAGGTAGCGGGCAGAATCCATACGGAAAGATCTTCCAGCACGACGCGAATGGGTTGCGGCTGGTGGCGGCGCGGGATCCGGTTCCTCCCCCAAGCGTCACGCCATCGTTCAGCGGAGCCCTGACGAACGCGTTTGATCTTGGGATGGCCGATACCTCCTCGGATGGGCGGGTAATGGCGATCGGCGGTGAGCGGCATTGCGCCGGAAGCGATACGGTGCTGTGCAGTAAGCAGGAGCTCTTCAGTACCACGATTACCGCGAATGGACAGTCGCGCGATTATCCCGGCATGCTGCGGCTGAGCGCAAACGGGCAGTGGGCGTTCGGCGCGGGGAGCCAGTCGAACACGCCGTTTTTTCGGACGCTGGGGTACCGGGTGAATCTGGCGACCGGCGAGACGAGATTGATTCCGTGGGAGGAACGGCCGCACCTCGATCTCA
>JADGNS010000485.1 GCA_017883355.1 Candidatus Solibacter sp. | reverse complement strand
AGTTCCAGATAATCGCGTCGCGTCATGATAATGCGGTGCTCCTGACGAAACAGCATATCACGGCCTTGTTTAGCGATAACGAATCGATGCCGCGGCGGCAACGCCCGAAGAGCTTCGATGGTCCAGCGCCAAGCCGATTGCCAATCGGCCGCGGGTTAACAACTGTTAACACCCTGCCCGCATAGCGGCACGCCGCAAACAACGGCGGGCGGACGCGCTCGTGCGAAGAGGCCGACCAGGGGGTCGGCCGCGGGCCAGGGGGCCCGCCCCACAACAATCGTCGCGGCGCGCGAAGAAACGAATGCCTAGTGGTACATCGATGGCGGTGATAATAGGAGTTGCCGAGATGAAAATCAGATTCGCAGTTCTGGCCGCTTTCGTGGCCGCGAGCGTCGCCGCTACGCTCCCCGCCCAGGTGAAGGAACGCCCGATTCCGCGCGTGGTGAAGAAGGACGGGCGGTACGCCCTGATGGTCGATGGCGCTCCCTACCTGATGCTGGGCGCGCAGACGCATAACTCCAGCGCCTGGCCCGGCATGCTGGCGAAGGTGTGGCCCGCCATGGAATACCTCAACGTCAACACGGTGGAGACACCGGTCTACTGGGAGCAGTTCGAACCAAGGCAAGGGCAGTACGATCACACCGTGATCGACGCGCTGCTCGCCGGGGCCCGCCAGCATCGCGTGCGCCTGGTTCTGCTCTGGTTCGGGACATGGAAGAACGGCAGCCAGCACTACATGCCGGAGTGGATGAAGCTGGCGCCCGACAAGTACCCGCACCTGATCGATAAGAACGGACACCCGGCGGACTCGCCGTCGCCCTTCGCCGCCGCGTCGCTCGAAGCCGACAAGACGGCGTTCACCGCCTTCATGCGCTACCTCAAGACAGCCGACCCACAGCGCACCGTGATCATGGTGCAAGTGGAGAACGAACCCGGCACCTGGGGCAGCGTGCGCGACTACTCTCCCGCCGCGCAGAAATTGTTCGAAGCGCCGGTCCCTGCCGACGTGCTCACGGCGATGCAGGTGAGGCCCGCTTCGTCTACAGCCAACTGGCAGGAGGCCTTTGGACCCGAAGGCGAGGTGAACTTCCATGCGTGGGCGGTCGCCAAGTATGTCGGGCAGGTCGCCGCCGCCGGGAAGGCCGTCTACCCGCTGCCGCTCTATGCCAACGCCGCGTTGCGCGACCCGCTCAAGCCGGGCGCTCCCGGCAGCTACGAGGCCGGCGGCCCGACGGACAATGTCATCCCCATATGGAAGGTGGCGGCGCCAGAGCTCGACATCGTGGCGCCCGACATTTACCAGAACGACCCCGCCGCGTATTTGAAGGTGCTGGAACTCTATCACCGCGACGATAACGCCCTGTTCGTCCCCGAGACTGGCGGTGGGGCGAACAATGCGCGCTTCTTCTTCTCCGCGCTCGGCCTTCAGGCCATCGGCTACTCGCCCTTCGGCATGGATTACACGACGCCGCGCAATACGCCGGAGTCGCTGGCCCCGACGGCCAAGAACTACCGCTTGATCGCCCCGATGCAGCGCGAGATCGCCCGCCTCAATTTCGAAGGCAAGTTACAGGCCGTGGCTGAGGAAAAGGGCAAAGTGACGCAGACTCTGGCGTTCGGAGCGTGGAACGCGATCGTGTCGTACGGAGCGTCGCGCAACAACCGCGCGGTTGGGAATGCCGAGCCGACGGGGCGCATGCTGGTTGGCCAGCTCAAGGACAATCAATTCCTGGTGGCCGGGTTCTACGCCCGCGTCGATTTCCGCCCGGCCGATGCGGAGAAACACCGCCAGTTCCTGCGCGTCGAAGAAGGCGTCTACGAGAACGGCATCTTCAAATTCCTGCGTATATGGAACGGCGACGAGACCGACTGGGGTCTCAACTTCGGCGCGGAGCCCTTGGTGCTGCGCGTATCGGTGGCTACTTATTAATCGGTTGGCAGGCGGACCCAGAGGGTGCCCCGCCTGCCCTACGAAAGCACGTGGTTATCAGCATGGAGAGCGAAACGTGAATACTTACAGAATCCTCGGGATAGCGGCCCTATTCCTGGCCGTCGTGCCGGGCTACTCGCAGGCGCCGCGTGAACGGCAACTCTTCGATAGCGGCTGGCGCTTTCATTTGGGGGACGCCCCCCAGGGGCAATCGACAGCCCTCGCCGATAAGACATGGCGCCAAGTCGACCTGCCCCACGACTGGTCGATCGAAGGTCCCTACAGCCAGAAGAATGCCAGCGGCACCGGTTTTCTGCCCGGCGGAATCGCCTGGTACCGGAAGACGTTCCCGCTTCCGGTCTCCATGCGTGGGCGGAAAATTTCTATCCGGTTCGATGGCGTCTATCGCGACAGCACCGTCTGGATCAACGGCGTGCTGCTGGGCTCGCGGCCCTACGGGTATTCCTCCTTCGAGTACGACCTGACGCCGCACCTCCGTCTGGGCGGGCCTTCCAATGTTCTGGCGGTGAGGGTGGATCACAGCGTAGTGGCCGACTCGCGCTGGTATCCCGGGTCGGGCATCTATCGCCACGTTTGGCTCAACGTAACCGGGCCGGTCCACATCGGGCCGTGGGAGCCCTATATCACGACGCCGCTGGCCGGCGAGGCGGAAGCGCTGATATCCATTGAGACGCGGGTTTTGAATCAGTCGCCGGGCGAAGCGCGGGCGACTCTCGTCACGAGCGTATTGAACGAGAGGGCGAAGGAGGTGGGGAGCGTCAAAGCGGAAGAGCCGATCGCCGCCGGCAAGGACCGCTCTTTCGCCCAGCAGGTGGCCGTTCCCCATCCGAGCCTCTGGTCGCCCGAACAACCTCATCTGTACACGTTGGTCAGCCGGGTCTATCTCGACGGACAAGTGGTCGACGAGCAGCGGACTCCGTTCGGCATTCGCACGTTCTATTTCAGCCCGGACAAGGGGCTCGTCTTCAATGGGCGGGCGATCAAGATGAAGGGCGTGTGCATTCATCACGATCTCGGCTCATTGGGGGCGGCCTTTTTCGAGGAGGCGCTGGAGCGCCGCCTCAGAAGCTTCAAGGAAATCGGAGTCAATGCGATTCGCTGCTCGCACAACCCGATGGCGCCCGAGTTCTACGATCTCTGCGACCGCCTCGGTCTGCTGGTGATGGACGAAGCCTTCGACGAGTGGATCGGCGGCAAGCGCAAGTGGGCGGAAGGCCGCAACAACGGGGCGGTGGCGCGTCGCGGCTACAACGAAGCGTTCGAAGAGTGGGGCGTCAGGGACGCTCAGGACATGGTGTTGCGGGATCGCAACCATCCCTCCATCGTCATGTGGAGCATCGGCAACGAAATCGATTACCCCACCGACCCCTTCGTCCACCCGCGCGGCAGGCGCGACAACTCGATTCCGCCGGATGCCGCGGGCAAGGTGCAGACTCTCTCCGCCGATCTCATGCCGGCCATCGCGCGCCGGCTGATTGCGGCCGTCAAGCAGTTGGACGTGACGCGTCCCGTCACCATGGCCCTGGCCGATATCAACACTTCCAACGCGACGGGCGTGGCCAACATGCTCGACGTGGTGGGCTATAACTACCTCGAGCAGTTCTACGACCGCGACCATAAGGCGTACCCCAACCGCGTGATCTACGGCAGCGAGAACAGCCGCGGCCTGGATGCGTGGCGGCCGGTCGCCACCAACGACTACGTCGGGGGCCAGTTCCTCTGGACAGGCATGAATTTCCTGGGCGAAGCGAACCGCTATCCGACGCACGGGTCCAACTCGGGGCTGCTCGATCTGGAGGGATTCTGGAAGCCCGACGCTTATTTCCGCCAGGCCCTCTGGAGTGCCAAACCGATGGTCTACGCCGCGGCTTGGGATGCGGGCTCCGACGAGTCGCGCCTGTCCGGGTGGCCGAGGAATCTGGGCCGCACGCCGGTAGTGGAGCGCTGGGGCTGGACGGGCGACCCGCGAAAGAACATCCCGGTCGAGATCTACACGAACTGCGACTCGGTGGAGTTGCTGCTGAATGGCCGGTCTCTGGGTGAGAAGCCGATCGCCGACCGCCTGCTGCCGGCCCTGGTTTGGGCCGTACCGAATGAAGCGGGCACGGTGGAAGTGGTGGGCAAGCAAGCCGGGGCCATCGCCGCGCGCTTCCGGTTGAAGACCATCGGCCAGCCCGAGAGAATCGAGCTGAGCCCGGATTTGAAGACGCTCCAGAACGGGGGACGGCAGGTATCCACAATTGAAGTGCATGTCGTGGACCGGGACGGCAACCGGGTGCCGAACGCTGCCCAGACGGTCACTTTCGAGGTGGCCGGCGCCGGACGGCTGATCGCTGCGGGCAACGCGGATCTCTCCGACGGCAGTCCCGCGACCGCGAGCCAGGCGAAGTTATACCAGGGCAGGGCGGTGGCGGTGGTACGCTCGGCTGCGGCCTCCGGCAAGATCACCGTCCGCGCCACAGCGCCCGGTTTAGCGGCGGGAGAGGTGGTTCTCACGGTGCAGCCCTGAGGGTTACGATCCATGCTTACCGAAACAGAATGGAGATCGAGCAATAGTCTAAGATGGGAAGCAGCATGAAGTTCGTTGTCAGCATTTATCAGGACGAAGACGGCGCGTACATTAGCGAGTGCCCCTCGATACCGGGCTGCGTGAGCCAGGGGCAAACGGAGGCTGAGGCTCAGGCGAACATCGCCGATGCAATCCGCGAGTGCCTGGCTGTCAGGGCCGAACTCGGCATGCCGTTGACCGTGACCACGCGCGAAGTCGAAGTGACGGTCTGATGCCCTTGCCGGAGAAAAAGCCGGACGACTACGGCTGCCCGGCACCGGCAAACAGGATCTCGCGCAGGCGCCCGCGGTTGGGGCCCGATTTCTCGGCCGCGGCGAGGAAGCGGGAGAGCGCGTCCTCGATCGGCGTATCCCCGGGCAGACGAACCACCCAGGG
>JADGNS010000484.1 GCA_017883355.1 Candidatus Solibacter sp. | reverse complement strand
GCGCGCCCCGACGACTTCGACTCCTTCTGGGACGCCAAACTCGCCGCCCAGGCCAAGGTTCCCATCAACCCCGTGCTGACTCCTGTCCAGACCGAGGTCGCGGGCGTCGAGATGAGCGCGTTCGCGATCGCCGCGCTGGGATCCAACGCCCAGGGATTGATTGCCAAACCAGCGACGGAGGGGAAGTTCCCGGCGCTTGTCTTACTGCAGTATGCGGGGGTTTATGCTCTGAACGCCCGTTCCGTGGCATCGCGCGCCGCCGAGGGCTGGCTCGTGATGGATGTCGATGCGCATGACAAACTGCCCTCTGATCCGTCTGGAGATATCCCGCGGAACTACGCGGCGGTCGGCAACACCGGCCGCGAGACGTCGTATTTCCTCAATATGTACCTGCGAGACTCGCGCGCCCTGGATTACCTGATGACGCGACCGGACTGGGATGGCAACACGATCGTATTGATGGGGACCAGCATGGGCGGCCAGCAAAGCCTCGTGCTTGCCGGTCTCCGCCCGGAGAAGATCACGGCCGTGCTCGTGTGCGTCCCATCCGGAACAGACGCCAACGGCGACATCCATGGCCGCAAAGGCGGTTATCCGAACTGGCCGGCGGACGATCCGAAAGTAATGAGCACCGCGCTCTACTTCGATCCCATCAACTTCGCTTCGCGCATCCAGGCTCCGGTGCTCGCCGCCATCGGATTCATCGACACAACCTCGCCGCCCGCCGGAATCTGGACGGCGCTCAACCAAATCCCGGTTGCCAAAGAGCCGCTGCCGATGATCGACTCGGAGCACAACAACCTGACGCCGCAGAAGGAACAAGACTGGGACGCGCGATCGAGAGAGTTGCTCGGCATTCTGTTAAAGGGCGGGAAATTCACGCCGAACGAGTTGCAGTAAGGTATTCAGCCGAACTCAATTCTTCGGGTTAGCCGGATCGGTCACCATCTTGGAATCCACCGAGAACCTCCGGTAATTGCTCCATTCGATTTCCTCGTCCAAGGCGATCCTCTTGATCAGGCCGATGCGGCCGCTGCCGGTCAGGACAAGGCGCTTCGGGAACCAGAGTTCGCTAGTCACCTCGATCTGTTCGAAAGTCATTTTGGAGCCCGCATTGAGACGCGCCAGGAACAGCCCCCAAGAGATGGTATCGGTGGTCTCGGCTTCCACCCGGGCCCATTGGTACGTGGCTTTGTCGATCCACATGCGCCCACGAACCTTCAGCAGCATTCTGGCATCGCCGCTCTTGGCCTTAGCGCCTGGTCTGGGCCCTCCCGACACCACCCAGACGCTCCGTCCGCCGACTATGGAGTCGCCCTCGAGACGCAAATCGAGCAATTCAGGTATTTCGGAAAGGAAAGCCATGTCGCGCCGGCGCCGCTTCACCGCTTCCTCCATGCGCCCCTGCATCTCAACCGCCGTCTCGGTACTTAACCGTCGCGTCTCCCGATCGAGTTTTTTCTGCTCGCTGCGCTGCTCTTCCTGGCTGAGCGGTTTGCCATCCCGCTCCAGCGTGCGACGGTACGGCTGTCCGTCCAGCATCAGCGTTTCCCAGGCTTCCCGTTTTGTGGATACCACTCTGCCGTGGGAGTCGAGGTGCTTCTCCACGGAGCGTGCCTGCCAGGTGTAGTCTTTCATGCGCACCCAGTCGAGTTGGTCCTGTGCGATGGAACGACGCACCAACTCACGGGGATCTTGCGCCCACGCCCCTGCCACGGTTAGGAGCGCCAGCAGAGTGTGCAAGTCCGGCCGCATATTCGATGATAGCGTGGCGTGAGGCGCGATTCGTGACGTCTCAGACGCATGTGTAGTCCAATAGAACTATGAAAAGGGTCATCGCATCGCTCTTCCTCGTCGCTTGCGCCTTCGCCGGAGACCCCGAATGGCCAGGTTTCCGCGGACCCTCCTCCAACCCATCCGCCGTCAACTCCCTTCTTCCCGGCACATGGTCGAAGACGTCCAACATCGAGTGGACCGCAACTCTTCCGGGCCTCGGCTGGTCTTCCCCTATCGTCGCCGGCAGGTACATCTTCCTCACAACCGTCACCACCGACGGCAAAGCAAAACAACCGCAAGTTGGCACCACCTACTCCAACGATTACATCGCCGAGCTCTCCAAGCAGGGTTTCAAGGACAAGGAACTCGAGGACCGTCTGAACGCGCGCGATTTCGAATTCCCCAGCCAGGTCAACCTGCATTATTTCCTCTATTCCATCGATCTCTACTCCGGCAGGGTCGACTGGACACGCGAATTCTATTCAGGCCGCCCTCCCGGAGGCCGTCACCGCAAGAACAGCTTCTGCTCGGAAACCCCCGTCACCGACGGCAAGCGCGTTTACGTCTACATCAATAACCTTGGCCTCTTCGCCTACGATTTCAGCGGCAACAAAGTCTGGAACACCCCGCTCGAAAACTTCCCGGCGATCCTCGATTTCGGCACCGCCTCGTCACCCGCTCTTGTCAATGACCTCGTCATCATCGTCAACGACAACGAGAAACAGCAATTCATCGCGGCATTCGACAAGAACACGGGCAAGCAGCTCTGGCGCACGAATCGCTCGATACACGTCCCAGGCTCCGATCGCCAGACCGGCTGGTCGAGCCCCTACATCTGGAAGACTTCCGTGCGCACCGAAATCGTCACCATTGGCCCTGGCCTCGCCATCAGCTACGATCTCGAAGGCAAGGAACTGTGGCGCCTCGGGGGGATGTCAGCCATGCCCATCCCGAGTCCTTTCGCCTACGACGGCCTTTTGTACCTCAACGGTGGGTCCGCCAAAGCCCTCGCCGCGGTCAAACCCGGCGCGAGCGGCGACCTCACCACACCCGACGGCGCCAGGCTCAATGATTTCGTCGCCTGGCTTCAGCCCAAGGCCGGAACTTATTTGCCGACCGAACTGGCCTATGACGGAGGGCTCTATGTCCTCACCCACACCGGCATCCTCGCGCGCTTTGACGCAAAGACCGGCCTGCAATCCTACAAAGCTCGAATTGGCGAAGGCGGCAATTTCACCGCATCGCCCTGGGGTTACAGCGGCAAGATCTTCTGTATGGACGAAGAAGGCCGGACGTTTGTGATCCGCGCCGGTGAAAAATACGAATTGATCGATTCCAACGACCTCGGCGAAATGGCCCTGGCCACGCCGGCCCTCATTGGCGATCGTCTGATCCTGCGCACCGAGAATCACCTCTACTCCATCCGCAACAGACCCCGCGACGGGCGCCGCTAAGGAACCCATTCACGGGACGTGATTCCGGATGCCGCCGGAACTTCTCCGAACGCCAAACAGATCCCGCCGGAGTCCAAACTCCCAGCGGTCGCCGAAACCGATACCCACCGCCGCCACCAACACCTGCGCCGTATCGCTCCGTGCGTTCCACTGCACCAGGGGGCCGTACCCGGCGTAATACTCCAGCCTGAACGCCCCAGCTTCAGCGGGTCATAGCTCACCTTCCCGTTCGGCGAGGACTCGTGTCCCCGCCACTCCAGCCCGTGGAGGCCGACAGGGCACATCGCAAGTCACAAACGCGTTTGCGTCAGGGGATCGTATTTCACCAGGCCGGATCGCTGCCATTCCGTACCTGTGCCGCTCGCGGCCTCCAAACGGCCTTTTGGGAAGCGTCCGACCCGCTCCGGGCGCATTGTCGGCACTCGGAGGGAGGGGAAATCAGCGAGAGGCGGCTCATCGCTCCACCGCCATCGTCTGGCAGACTCCGCCCAATTCCCAGTTGACGCTCGGACAGATCTGTCCGACAATGAAACCATGAAGGGGGCGGAATTCGAGCGGCGAGTCCATAAGTTGGCGCGGCGCAAGAAGGTCCCCTGCCAGTTTGTGGCCGACAAGGGAAAGGGCAGTCATGGCCGGTTGTACTGCGGCGTAGAATTCACCACCCTCAAGGATCGGAAGAAGGAAATCGGCCGCGACTTATTGGCAAAGATGTGCCGGGATCTGAATATCGATCCGCATGACCTGTGAGAGGTAAATCAATGTCAGCCTTTACGTATCCCGCGAGATTCACGGCCGGCGGCGACGGCCGCATACTGGTCGAGTTCGTCGATCTTCCACGTGTCGCCACCGACGGCAGAGACGAACACGAGGCCATGGAAGAGGCAATCGATGCGCTCGGATCGGATCTCTCAATCCGCTTGTCCCGCCGGGAAGAGATCCCAGTGTCCTCCGTGGCGAAGCGCGGTCAGCGCTTGGTGCCAGTGCCGCTCTGGCTCGCGCCAAAACTGGCGCTCTACCTGGCCATGCGCGACCGGCAAGTCAACAACTCTGAGATGGCCCGGCGCCTTGGCGTTCACGAGCGAGTCATCCGCCGCATGCTCGATCCCGAGCATGCCACAAAGGCAGAAAAAATCCAGGCTGCGCTAGCCGTTCTGGGCAAGCAGATCACCGTTGAAGTCCGCGACGCGGCCTGAAGGCCTAGGGCACGGACGAACTGCGGGACTCTCTCTCGGCTATTCCCGGGGCGGCAGTCGCAAGGGCACATGGGCTGCATTGGCTCATCTCTGCTAAGGGGACGAGAACAGCCCTAGCACCAGCAATCAGGCACGCGGTTCATATACGCCTTTATACCGGCCAATCTGTGCACGCGCCCGTAAGTCAAAGCATCAACACTGGTTAGACCTACGCGGGCTTTGGTGGATCGCCGCGGGCAGAATTCGACCAGCCTCGGTCGATCTTTGCCGCGATAGGGCGACCCTCAGCGAACGGTAGCCGCCGACCTGAAACTCCCTGGAAACGCTATGACTCAATCGGAAGTGCCCCGGAGCAGGAGCCCGAGCGTGGCTGATAGGTTCGGGCCGGGGCACTTTCGATTGGGGCGTTTGAACGAGGCCGCTGGCGTTTGCGGCGGACGCGGCACCTATGGGTATTCAAAACGGCCATATGGG
>JADGNS010000483.1 GCA_017883355.1 Candidatus Solibacter sp. | reverse complement strand
CTTCTTTTTCAGAAGCCGCAAGCGAACCTCAAAATCGCCGCCCGTGCGCGAGAGCATGCGCGAGTCGACCACTTCGGGGGTGTAGTAGTCCTTGTGGCGGTCGTAGGACTGCACCAGATCCAGCACGCTGCGCAGGTTCGCGCCGGGGATGAACACGGCGCCCGCCCAATCGTGGATCAGTCCTCCGGCAACCTTTAATTCGCCGTGAGGAATCTTGGGTTCGGTGAGCACGGTCCCGCCGCGTAAGACCGCGCGGCGCTCCGCCGAGGTGGCGAAGAGAAACCCATCGCCGCCGCGTCCCTGCGCGTCAATGCGCGATTCGGCCTGGCGCACGTAGCGCTCAAACGCAGCCCGTGTTTCCGGCGTGAGTACAGCGGCGGACACCCAGCCGGCAGCCACCAGCACCAAAAGCCCGATGCGGGTTCCCACGCCTCAAATATGCTCTATTCGCCGACCCAGGTCAATCGGCCGCCCTCCTGGGACACACGCTTCCGCCCGTCAACTCACTTACTCGAATTTGATGCCGGAAAGGTCCGCGACGGGCTTGGGGTACTTGAGACTCATGTCCTCCAACTCGCCGCACAGAATTTGCGAAACCGCCAGATTACGGAACCATTTGCGGTCCGCCGGGATGACGTACCAGGGTGCGCATTTGGTGCTGCACTGGTGCAGCATGTCCTGGTACGCATCGATATACTGATCCCAATACTCGCGCTCCTTCAGGTCGGCGGGGGAGAATTTCCAGTTCTTGGTTTTGTCGTCGATGCGCTCCCGGAAACGCTTGGCCTGCTCATCCTTGTCGATATAAAGCAGGAACTTCACCACGCGCGTGCCGTTGTCGCTGAGCATGCGTTCGAAATCGTTGATCTGCGCGTAGCGCTGGCTCCACACCGATTTCGGCACGATGTTGTGGACGCGGACCACCAGCACGTCCTCATAGTGCGAACGGTTGAAGATTCCGATCTGGCCGAATTCCGGCACGGCGCGGTGCACACGCCACAGGTAATCGTGGCGCTTCTCGGGGCCTTCCGGAATTTTGAAAGAGGTGACGCGTACGCCTTGCGGATTGAGCCCGCTCATGACGTGTTGGATGGTGCCGTCCTTGCCGCCGGCGTCGATCCCCTGCAGGACCACCAGCACGGAGCGGCGCGCCTCGGCGTAAAGCAGGTATTGGAGAACGCTCAAACGGCCGAGGTTCTTTTCGAGCTGCTCGGCGGCAGCCTCCTTTTCGTAGCCGAAAGTCTGCGACGGGTCGAGATGGGCCAATTTGATCCGGGAACCCGGACGCACCAGGAGCTCTTTCGAAAGCTGTTTCATACCGGCTTCATTCTACACTGAGGAGATGCTCGTGCTTGCCTCGCAATCGCCACGCCGCAGCGAAATTCTGCGCCAGGCCGGACTGGAATTCACCGTGCGGGTGGCGGAAGTGGACGAACGCGTACTGCCCGGAGAGAGCCCCGCCGGATATGTGACGCGGCTGGCCGCGGCCAAAGCATATGCCGTTGAGAGTGCGGATGGCGAGACGGTGCTGGGAGCCGATACCACGGTGGTGATCGATGGCGAGATCCTTGGCAAGCCGCTGGATGCGGCCGACGCGCGCCGCATGCTGGCGCGGCTTGCGGGGCGGCGCCACGAAGTGCTGACCGGCGTCTGCCTGCGGCGAGGCGGGCTGGCGACCTGCGATTATGTGACCACCGGCGTGGTGTTCGCGGCGCTCAGCGATGCGGAGATCGACGGGTATGTGGCCAGCGGAGAGCCCATGGATAAAGCCGGAGCCTACGCCATTCAAGGACTCGCCTCGAAGTTCGTGGAACGGATCGAGGGCGACTACTTCAATGTGATGGGGTTGCCCGTGGCCCTGGTGTATCGGCGGCTGCAAGAGTCTCTGCGTTGAAGGCGCTTGCGGAGTACAATACCGTCGAGAGGTCATTTGGACATGCGGCGGGTGGCTGGAGCGGCGCTTGGATTGGCGATGTGGTGGGCGGGGACGCTGGCCGGGCAGGTCAGGATCGAGCAGCGCCCCAGGCCCGCTCCCAAACAGGAGTCATCGCGGCGCACTCCCAATATCCGCGTCGATACCACGCTGATCCTGGTGCCCGTCACGGTCAACGATCCGCTGAACCGGCCGGTATCCGGGCTGGAGAAGGAGAATTTCCGCGTCTTCGAGGACAAGGTGCCGCAGCCCATCACCCAGTTCGCCATGGACGACGAACCCGTCTCCGTGGGCCTGGTCTTCGATACCAGCGGCAGCATGGGCGACAAACTCTCCCGCTCGCGCATGGCCGCCACACAGTTTTTCCGCATCGCCAATCCCGAAGACGAGTTTTTCCTGGTGGAGTTCGACAACGCCCCGCGTCTGCGCGTGCCGCTGACCAGCGACACCGGCACCATTGAGAACGAGCTGATTTTCTCGAAATCCCACGGCTCCACGGCGCTGCTGGATGCGGTCTACCTGGCGCTCCACGAAATGAAGCGCTCGAAGAAGAATAAGAAGGCGCTGCTCATCATCTCCGATGGCGGCGACAATCACAGCCGCTATTCGCAGAAGGAAGTGACCAACGTGGTGCGCGAAAGCGATGTACTGATCTACTCGATCGGCGTCTTCGGCGGCGGCACCACCCAGGAGGAGTTCGGCGGCGCCGGCCTGCTCGGCAAAATCTCCGAACAGACCGGCGGACGCATGTTCGAAGCCAACCCGGTGGAACTGCCGGATATCGCCAAGAAGATCGGGATCGAGCTGCGCAATCGCTACATCCTCGGATATTCGCCGCAGAACCAGGCGCGCGACGGGAAGTACCATCGGATCACGGTGCAGGTGGTGCCGCCGCGCGGCCTGCCCAAACTGTCCGCCCACTGGCGCTTGGGTTACAACGCGCCCATCGAATGACCGTGGGATAAGGCTCCGCCTTGTCCATCCGAGCGAAGCTCGGACAATCCGGGGCGCAGTCCGGACGTCTATGCCACCGCCAACTGCAGGTGCACGATCGGCACGTAGTATTTTCGGTAGCGGCGGCCATCGGAGAAGCGCTCGCCCTCGGGGTCCTCTACCAAAACGGTGGCGCGTTTGGTGAGGCGGTTCACCCGGCCGGTCAGCGGACGGCCTTCAAATACAAAGGTCACGCGCGAGCCCACGCGGATTCCCGATTGCGCCGCCCGTTCTCTCCGCGTAATCAGCTTGTGGGTGTGGGCGCGATGCAGAAAGAGCCGGCGCGCGATTTCCTGGAAGCGTGGCGCGGCGCAATTGCTGCTCTGCCAGCACAACTGTTCGACGAGGTGCACCATTTCGTGCTCGAAGATGCGCTGCAGCGCTTCCAGGCGGTTTTCGCATTCCAGGCCGCAGACGCTGATCCGCCGGTCCATCTGGCCGAACCCCTCGAACAGCATGCTGCTGGCGACGGTGATCTCGTAGAACGTCTCGCCCGCGGCGGTGACGAAGCGCGCCGTGGTGCCGCCGGCTTTGGTCATCCGCGGCGAGAGCCGGAAACGGAGCTTGCGCCCATCCAGGGCGCGCTGGCAATGCCCGTCGAAGAAACCCTCGTCGTAGGCCTTAAACATCAACTCGAGATCCTCGGGATGAATCACGCTGTAGTTGGCCGAGCGGATGTACCGTGAATGGGTCAGCACCGTGTGGTGAATCTGGCGCACGCGCTGTTGAATCGTCTCCTCGGGCGCCTGGAAAGAGAGCACCGCGTCGGCTAGGGTAATCCTGGCAGAGGCTGGAGTCATGTTCTCTGATATTGTCGCGCGATCCCCCTACCGGTGAAAAGACTACACTGTCTTCATGAGCAAGGAACTCACCCGGACCACGGTGGCGCGGCGCTATCGCCCGACGCCGTACAACACCATCGCCTTTCCGCGCGAACTGCGCGACGCGATTCCCGACCTTCACGGCGGACGCGTGCTGAAGCTCGATTCCGTCACCGCAGGGGTGTCGCGGGCGGAGTTCTTCGGCGACCATATTCAACTGAATCTGACGGCGCGCGAGACCGGAAAGTTGAGCGGCGAATTCGTGGTCCGCGTGGACCTCCTGCCCGAGGCGGCGCGCACGCTGGCCGCTACGCTTACGCGATTGGCCGGCGAAGTCGAACCGCGGAACGGAGAGACCGCATGAATCGCAGGAACTTTCTCCGCTATTCGGCCCTCGGCGGCACCGCGCTCGCGCTGGCCGCCGACGCGACCTCCGCGCCTGCTCCCGCCGACGAGTGGTTCGACCGCCCCATGCGCTGGGCGCAGTTGACGCTTGTCGAAGACGACCCCGGCACGTACGACCTCAACTTCTGGCTGGACTACTTCCGGCGCACCCATTCCGACGCCGCGTGCCTTAGCGCGGGCGGTTGCGTGGCCTACTATCCGACGAAGATTCCGCTGCACTATCGCAGCCAGTGGCTGGGCGCGGGCGACGCGTTCGGCGATCTGGTGGCCGGGTGCCGTAAGCTGAACATGGTGGTGATCGCGCGCACCGATCCGCATGCCGCGCACCAGGACGTTTGCGATCAACACCCCGACTGGATCGCGGTCAACGCCGCAGGAGAGAAGATCCGCCACCCGGTGATGCCCGAATTGTATATCACGTGCGCGCTGGGGCCCTACAACTTCGACTTCATGACTTCCGTGACCAAAGAGATCGTCGCCCTCTATAAGGTGGACGGCATCTTCAGCAATCGCTGGTCCGGCTCCGGCATGTGCTACTGCGAGCATTGCCGCGAGAACTTTCGCGCCGCCAGCGGCCTCGACCTGCCGCGCACCCAAAATCCGCACGACCCCAGCCGCCGCGCCTACATGGCGTGGCGCCAGCAACGCCTGTTCGAACTCTGGCGGCTGTGGGACGGGGAGATCCGCAAGCTCAACCCCGCCGCGCGCTACATCCCCAACTCCGGCGGCGGAGCCGGGGCGGACCTCGACATGAAGAC
>JADGNS010000482.1 GCA_017883355.1 Candidatus Solibacter sp. | reverse complement strand
TCAACTTCAAGTTGCTGTAGAAGGCGAAACGCACGTGGCGTGAAGCGCGTCAGGGACCGTAGCAGGAGAATCCTCCATGAAACGGTCCCTCGCCGCGCTGGCGGTTTGCACTCTGACCCTGGCAGCGCAAGACTATCCCGCCGGTCAACGGAAAAGCCTGTCGGTTCCCACCACGACGAGTGTGCAGCCCCTCTCGATGGCGGCGTTCGATATCGAACGCGAGGGGCTATGTCCCTCCATCATCCATCTGAAAGTCAGCGTCGAAATCAAGACGCCGGTCTGCGTCAAAGCCGGCCAGGGCAGCGTTCTGTATTGCGCCGGATATATCGTGCTCCACGCCGATGCGGCCGATTTCCACGAGGGCACGGGCCAGATCGACGCCCGCGGCAAGGTCACGGTCACGCGCGAGGAGTAGGGACAGGGTCGAACGTCCGAGCTGCCCCGCGGATGCACAAGGCGGAGCCTTATGCCACAAGGTTATCTGGGGTTGATGCGGAAGTCGTCGAAGTAGGTGACGGAGTCGGCCACGGTCCAGAGACCGACTTTGCCGCCGCTCATGAAGGTGTTGTCCCAACCCTGAAGGATGCGGCGGTGGTCCATGTAGACCTGAAAGCGGTTGCCGCGCGCCGAAACCTTGATGATGCTCCAGGCGTTGCTGGGGATTTCGTGGCGGACGCCCTCCATGAGGGGCACGCGGCGTCCGTTCTCCACCTTAAACACCTGGACGTTATGTTGGAGCGCGTTGGCGCGCGCCACATAGTAGTTGTTTTCGTCGCGGTATCGCCAGACGAGTCCGCCGGCCTGCACCTCCCGCCCGGAGACCGGTTTCATGCGCACGCTGACATCGCCATCGCGGAAGGTGACGGCGTTGAAGACGGCCAGGGGAAAACGGTCGCGCGTCGGGTCGTCGGAGACCTGCGCGAACACGTAGGGCTGGGTAGCGGCGGACATGTCCCTGACGATCTCCCAGCGCGGAGCGCGCCCGTGGTTGGTCATGGCGACGGTCCATTCGGGCGGAGTCATGCCCAACGGACCGTTATCGAAGGTGACCACTCTGCCGGCGGCCGCCGTCAAGCCGAAGGCCAGCAGCCAGCTCAAAGTCCTCATACGCAACCACTGCGCGGAAATGGCGCTAGTTTGAATCTCACCCTTGACTCCGTTGTAGCACATTACGTGGTGGGGCGGCGGCGGCCAAACCACGTGTTTACCAGCGTTGCGGAGACGATCACCGCGCCGCCGGCGAGTGCCCACAGGGTGGGACGTTCGCCATGTACCAGCCAGGTCCAGACCGGGTTCATGGCGGGTTCCAGTTGCAGCATGGTGGTGGCTTCGAAGGCGGGGACGTGACGGATGGCGCGCGTGAGACACCAGTAGGCCAGGCCGATCTGGGCGGCGCCGAGGTAGAGAATCACGGCCGCATCGCGGGCGGCGAAGGCGTGCAGGGGCAAGGCCATGGGGAGCGCCGCCGCGAAGGCGATCAGGTTGCCGGCAGCCACGGTGGCGATGCCCGAATCCGCACCGCTCTGGCGTCCGTGCCAGCGCAGGCCGGCCAGCATCAAGGCGAAGGTCACGCCGCTGGCCAGCGCCAGCAGGTTGCCGCGCGGCGGGTCGGGCGCGGTGGCGGCCACCGTATCGTGGCCGGCGAAGAACACCGCCAGTCCGGCGCCCACGGCGAGAATGTAGTACACATCGGCGCGCCGGATGGGTTCGCGCAGCAGAAGCGGGCCGAGGAGCAGCAGGTAGAGCGGGGCGGTGGCTTGCAGAAAGATGGCGTTGGCCGAGGTGGTCAGGCGGTTGGCCAGGACGAACAGGATCAGCGTGGCCGCATAGGCTACGGCCACCGGAAGCATGCGCCAGTGCCATCGTTGGCGCGCGTTGGGGAGGGCGGCCAACAGCACCACGGCGGCCACTCCAGAGCGGAAACTGGCCACCTGCCAACCGCTGAGACTGGCTGCCTTGATGGCCGCGCCTCCCGTCGAGAAGAGCAGGCCGGCAGCCACCAACAGCAATCGATTGCGCACCCCGGATTCCAAGAGTTCACGTTAGCACGTGCCTGGTGGAGCGAAAGTCGCTGCGCGCGCCCCTACCGGATGAACGTCACGTAGCCCCAGTGCTCCGGCACATGCATGTTGATCAGCCCTTGCGGCGACCACACCCAGTTGTCTTCCGGTTTGCCCGGCACTTTCCGGTATGGTTTGCCGCCCGCTTCAATTTGCCACTCCACCCGTGAGAAATTCACCCGCCAGGCTTCGCCGGGCTCCGGTCTGCGGACCGGCGCGCGTGAGGCGAAGGCCGTCCAGGGAAAGGCGATCTCCACCGACCAGAGGCGATCGCGGTCGCTGGGGTCGTTCAAGGTGCCCTGAATCGCCACGGCCGTGCGCAGGCCCGGTATTTCCCAACTGTTATCGGCCTTGCCGCCTTCGCGGTAGGGCTTGGGCAGGAACAGGTCCCATCCGGTATTGAGCGCGTTGATCTCGAACTCGAAGTAGTTGCGCCCATCGCCCGACGGATTCAGGAAGACCTCGAAATCGTTGTCGCGAAAAATCACCGCATCGTGTTCGGTCAGCGTGGCCCACACGTGCGGTTCTTCGAGCTCGGCGCCGACATAGAGGCACTCGTCGTCCCAGAGCATTTTGACGCGCGTTCGAAAGCGCGGCCGCGGTTGCCGGGCGCCTTGGATATCGACGAAAGGGGCGGTCCAGGCGGCGCGCTTCCAGGCGGCATCGTCCAGCCGGCCATCGATCCGGATGGCGGAAGGCGCGCGGCGGCAGGCGTACCGCCGGGGCGGAGGCTGCTGCGCATACGCCATGCCGGCGAGGAGGCAGAAAGCGGCGAGGCGAATCATCGCGTGTAGCGGGTCGCCTTTCTGGCCTGGTCGCGATCCAGGGCGAGAGCGATCAACCGGTCCAGCAGTTCGCCGAAACCGATCCCGCTGTGTTCCCACATCTTGGGGTACATGCTGATCGACGTGAAGCCCGGGATGGTATTGATCTCGTTAATGTAGAGGCGATCGGTCTGGTTCTCCAGGAAGAAATCCACCCGCGCCATGCCCTCGCACTCCACCGCGCGATAGCATTCCACGGCCAGATGCTGCAACTCCGCGATGCGCCCGGCGGGCAACAGCGCGGGTACCTGGGTCCGCGCCAGGTCCAGCAGGTATTTGTCTTCGTAATCGTAGAACTCGCGAGAGGGGAGAATCTCGCAGGGCAGCGAAGCTATGGGCGCCTGGTTGCCCAACACGGAACACTCCAGTTCGCGCCCCACGATCGCCCGCTCCACGATCACCTTGCGGTCGTACTGCGCGGCCAGAGCGAAGGCGGCCTGCAGTTCCGCGGCGTCGTGCGCCTTGGAGATTCCCACCGAAGACCCGAGATTGGCGGGCTTCACGAACACCGGAAAAGCCAGGCTGCCGCATGCCTGCAGAATGTTCGGGCAATCGCGCGTCACCGTCACATATTCGACAATTGGCAACATCCGTTCCCGGCAGACACGTTTCATCATCTCCTTGTCCATGGAGATGGCGGACGCCATGACGCCCGCGCCGACGTAGGGCAGGCCGGCCAATTCCAGCAAACCCTGCATGGTGCCGTCCTCGCCGAAGGTGCCGTGCAGCACCG
This sequence comes from Candidatus Solibacter sp., assembly GCA_017883355.1. Lineage (GTDB taxonomy): Bacteria > Acidobacteriota > Terriglobia > Bryobacterales > Bryobacteraceae > Solibacter. The sequence continues at coordinate 1,298 of JADGNS010000482.1, read as the reverse complement.
GGAAGACGACGTCGATACCCGGATGCGCGCCGGGCTCGGGCAGAATCGGCCCCGGGCTCCACTTGCCTTCCTTGTCGATAAAGTACTCGATTTTCTCGTACTTCGCCGGGTCCAACCCGGCCAGGATGGCTTGGGCCGACCGCACCGAAACTTCGTGCTCGCCGGTGCGTCCGCCGTAAATCACGGCTACTCGTATTTTCATAAGATGCGTTTTCCCAATCCGGACATGATCAATTCGACAGCCAGATCGGCGGTGCGGTTCCGCTCGTCAATCACCGGGTTCACCTCCACTACCTCCATGGAGACCATGCGCCGCGAATCACAGATCATTTCCAGGGCCAAATGCGCTTCGCGGTAGGTGGCGCCGCCGCGGACCGGGGTTCCCACTCCGGGGGCGTCCACCGGGTCGCAGAAATCCATGTCGAGCGAGAGGTGGAGTCCCGCGGTGCCGTCGGTGGCGATGCGGATCGCCTCCTCCATGACGGTGCGCAGGCCGCGCTCGTCGATGTCGCGCATGGTGAAGGCGCGGACGCCGCTTTCGCGCACCTGCGGCTTCTCCGTCGCGTCCACGTCGCGCCGCCCGACGATGACCGCGTGCCGCGGATCGATCTTCGGGCGGTAGCCCATCAGGTCGGCCAGCGGGCCGGGACCGGCGCCCAGAATACAGGCCAGCGGCATACCGTGGATGTTGCCGCTGGGACTGCTCTCCGGCGTATTCATGTCGGCGTGCGCGTCCAGCCAGATCAGGCCGGCGGTTTCGTGGCGCGCGCGGAAGTGGCTGGAAACGCCGCTTACGGTGCCCACCGCCACGGAATGATCGCCGCCCAACACGAGCGGCAGCAGCCCGCCGCGGAGGGCCTCGTCCACCCGCGTGGCCAGCGCCTCGCAGGCGGAGGCGATCAGCGCCAGGTACTTGGCGTGCGGGTCGCCCTCGGGCCAGGCTTCCTTCTGTTCGACGGGGATATTGCCCCAGTCCTCCACCTCGTAGCCCAGCGAGGCCACGCGCGCATGCAGGTTGGCGACGCGTACCGCGGAAGGACCCATATCGACGCCGCGGCGGTCCTGCCCGAGATCGAGGGGCGCGCCGATGATGGCGATGTGGGTGCGTGGCACGGGTGACGGTCCATCTCCATTGTAGTCAGGAGTCGGGAGACGGAAACTGGGATGTCAGCTTCCACAGGATTTGGCGTAGCATGCCGAGCCAGATTTCGGTGTCGTGGGAAGAGAGATGGAGGCGGCGGACCATGCGGCGGATTTTGGCGTCGGTCGAGGTTGCGTGGACGTAGCCGGAGCGGTCG